>WRBW01000015.1 GCA_009784345.1 Coriobacteriia bacterium
TGCCACGATGGCCGAAAGATTGGCGAGTTCGAGTGTCGTGAACTTCTGACTAATGGTAAAGAAGGTGTAGAAATTCGACGTCGTGTAATCTGTCGGCGCTGCTGCCTCTACCAGCAGGTACAAAAAGCGATCGCTTGATTCAATGAATTGATTATCAAAGACGACCTGACCGTTTACGTCAGTCATGAGCTGACCCAGACCACCGGTGGTGAGCTGCCCAAAGCGCATGACCGTTCCATTAGCGCCCGTGAGGGTCTTTCCAGCAGCTAGACCTGCGGGTGGCACGTAGCCATAGACGGTGTCTGTTACCCAGAGCTCAAAAACAGCGCCTTGCAGGTTAACCGTAGGTGTTCCCTCTTGGCTGGGGTCAGGACCGGTCTTAAAGACGCGTAGCGTTTGACGACCAGCATTTGCACCAATACCCGCGCCACCAATAACGTAGTTACTGTCACCAGCACTGTCATTTTTACCAAAGATGGATATCTCATTGTTTATGACGCCACCCGTGCCAGGAGTGAGGTTGACCTGTGCCTGGTAGCTAATGCGCACGGGCGTCTGGTTGGGTATTATGAAATCTATCTGCCCTGTTGCGGGGGCAACAACCTGTGATGGAGGCACAATATTGGCGCTCCACACGGTGGGACTCGTGTTAAAGCTCAAGGCTGGGTTCGTTCCTGTCCACACGCCGCTCCACATGCCATTAGCGTCTTGCGTCTGCGTTTGAACCTGAATGGTACTGGTAAAGACCGAGAGATTCGTCAAGACATCTGAAGCAGTCACCAGCGCAGGACCAGGTATAGTTGTGCCGTCATTGAAGTCTATAGAACCGTCAGGGTTAATGATGATGACGACATTCACCACATCAGATCCCGGCTTTGTCGGTGTCATCGTCTTTCCGAGGTCAACAGGGTTGTAATTAATACTGGCTGTGTTTTCAAAGAGGCAGGCGCCGCCGGTGACCTCGATGCCTGCAGTATTATTCAAATCGGTCTGTGCTGTACCCTGATAGCTAGGATCTAAGACGAGTTGATAGTGAGCAACGTAGTTATGATTCTGTGCAAACCAGAGGGGTGTACTGGTGGCAAGCCCTTGATCCGTGCCATTCGGGAAGGTTCCCAGATAGCGATGGAGCGTTGTCAAATCAACCGACAAAGTGCTGCCTGAAATAGTCACGTCAGTACCGGGTGCGGGCGCATAGTAAAAGCTCGCATTACTGCTGTCTACAATGTAGAAACTGTTGGCGACATAATTAAGTCTACTGTCAAAAGTGTCGGTGTAGACAGGCTCAAAAGGTGTTGCGTTCGGTGACTGTAGAAGCGCATTTGCACGCTGTGAGTAGTCGCCAATAATGGTCACCGCATAGTCAAAGAGGGCTGGATTGTCCGTTGGCGTGACCACTTTTGAGATAGGCCATTTGTCCCAGGTGTTGACCTGCCCGACCGAGTTTCCATACTGCCCAATATTGGGGTTAGCTGTGTCATTAATGACATAGATTGCATTTTGCAGCATGCGGGAAGACATGGCCTGCAGCTGGACTACAGCTGCGTCAGAAATCCACTGGGTGTAGCTAATGGTCAAAGTTGTCGCCACATCATATTGCCAACCAAAAGTGGTCGTGGCTGGGTTAAAGGTACCTGTTGCCGTACCCTGTCCAATACCATCAGCAAAATACATGACCCAGGCATTTGTTGTACCAGGAGCATTCCACTGAATCTGAGCAGAGTACTCGAGCGGTGTTGCCGCAACTGCATCAACGGCTGCCGTATCAGTTGGATCAGCAGCTGCAATAGAAACACTGAGGTTCGTCATCGAAGCGGGACTAAACACCGAAACCGGCAAACTACCCGGGTTGATACCTAAGTTGTCATAAAGGTAGATGGGATTATCCAAAAGCCCTGCAGGAATACCGACGGTAATCACATAGTCGACATAGTAGCTTTCTCCGTTGGGGCCAACTACGCTGCCGTCAGGCCTACCGCAGATACCATCGGTGGTCTTGCTGACTGACACCCCACCCTGATAGATGGGGACACGTCCGGTAGAGCCAACACCAGGACCACCGTCGGGCAAGGTGAAGTTCACCGTGTTGTCATAGATTTGTGCTGGCTGACCCTGAAGGGGCGGATCTGGTACTTCAACGCTGTAGGTGATGACAATCTGATAAATGGACTCCGGCGCCGGTGGTACATCGAGGGTGAACTGATTTGCAGAATCAACGGTAAAGGTGCCCTCAGTGCTGCTAACAGTCGCACCCGTTCCTGACCACACCAGCGAAACTGGAGATGCTGCTTGGCCGCCAGGGCCGTAGTAAGAGATATTGATGAGTGATGGATCAGGTAAACTCAACCTCGAATCAAGCTCATCAACTAAGGTGCCGTCGTTGAGCGGCAGCGAGGTACCATCACCAACAACAATGGTCCACAAAATGGTACCGGTGGCAGCGTCCCACACACCAGACTTGGAAGACTGCAGCTCGCGGTGTACATGATCGGTCGTGTCGTCAGGTGGTGAGCTTACTCCTGTGCCATCAGGAGCAGTACCGGTCGCCTCGGCACTATTATCAATCGTAAAGTCATAGTTCTGTGATGTCTGACCAGCCAGGGTGCCCCCGGCTGCATTGTTATTGGATAGTACGTTAGGAAGGCTCACCCAGTAGCGTATGGTGATGAAGTCGCCATTATTAAGAACCAGCGGCGTCACGCCATCAGCTTCGGTAAAGTTGTCGTAGCTAAACTCGAGCGGGTTCGTACTGACAACTATCGGTGTAAAGGGAATCATATTCGTCGCCGGCTCCCCGACTTTCGAGATAATGTATTCCCAGCCCATGAAGGCATTCGTAGGAGTATTGAGCAAAAGGCCCGTACCATCAAGGGTCGGGAAATCCGTCCATGATACATTGTCGACGGTGCCACCTGCAGCAGATATAGTCGTCATGTAGTAGACGCGCTGCGTCGTAGGGTCATAACGCGAAGACTTGGCAAGGTTCAGTGATGGCGGGGGCGGGATGGGCGGCTCGACACCCACGACGACGCCATTACCAAAGTCAAGGTTACCGTCAGAACTACCCGAAAGCTGTGCGGTGACCTCAAGCTGTAACTGGACATTGGCGTAGTAGTCGATAAAGTTAATGCCACCAGGGGTAGGATTACCAGCAAGGTCAACGTTGAGGAAGTTTACCGTCACCACACCAGAGGTGCTGATGGTGTAATGCCCAATGATGACTGATGGGTCATCAGGCGAATAGAGCGGTGTCGACAAGATGGGGTTAGGAATGACCAAATCAGGTGGCAGCTGAAAGGTCAGATTGCCATTGGCATCATACTCCATTTGCAGCTGGGAGGTCTCTGCGAAATTGAAAACAAATTTGTAATTGTCACCAATATAAGTTGGCGGAGGGTTACTGGGATCTGGGGGCGGATAGATGACATTGTTATTCATGTCATACATGTAAACGGGAGGCACGAGAAAATCAGACAAATTAGAAGAAGAGCCCGTTACGGCAAAAGGCTCCAGAATGATTTCTTCAGCAACCGTGTAGAGCTCAAGACTCGGCTCAGCGTAGCCCAAGTTCGGCAGACTCAAAGTAGGCTCACTGCCCTCAGCAGTATCATCCTCAATGGTCACTGAGTCATTAACTATAGGCTCGTCTGGCAGATCCTGACCCAGGTCAGGACTCGCGACGACCGTTTCTGTCTCTTCGACAGAAGTGCTGTAGCCGTCATAGACAGCAGCGCCCACCAACAGCGGCACCACACACAGCAGCGCACAGACGGTCATGACGAAACGGCGATTCGCTCTTCGTAGAGACTTCTCGGCTCGGCGAGATTTCGACATAGTAAGCTCCCCCCACTACATAGTCAGTAGTGCTATTTTAATACAAAAGAGCTCTTATGCAAAAAGTCGGGGGAGCAGTTTATACGCCTGTTGCCAATTCGATAAGTTCGCGTGCATGCGTCAGGGCTGTCTCGCTGCTTGAACCAGAGAGCATGCGGGCGATTTCACTGATGCGCTCCTGGTCATCCAGCAATGCCACGGTGGTTTGAACGGACGCGGCGGAGTGGTCCAAACCTCCTTCAGCCACTTTGCTGACCAGAAAATGGGCGTCTGCAAAGGCGGCAACCTGCGCCAGGTGGGTCACAACGATGACCTGATGGCTCGCGGCAAGCTTTTTAAGCTTCGCCCCGATGGCAAGACCGGTCGCGCCGCCAATCCCTGCGTCAACTTCGTCAAAGATAAGGATACCCGTTTTGTCAGCGTCGCCCAGAACCGACTTCAAGGCCAGCATGACGCGCGACACTTCCCCACCAGAGGCTATTTTGGCAAGCGGACGCACCGGTACGGCGGGTGCAGGCGCATAGAGGATTTCAATCTGATCGCTGCCGGTCGCCGTCCACTGGTCAAAGGGCAGCTGACGCTGCTCGATGTCAAAGCGCACCTTACCCAGCTCAAGATCCTCAGCTGCTGCGGAAAGCTGCTTGATAAAGTCAGTCGCAGCAGTCGCGCGCGCGCCGTGCAATGACGCTGCTGCATCCTCCAGTGCCCTGCGCGTAGCAGCTTCACGATCACGCGCATCAAAGAGACGTTCATCGCTGTTTTCACTGACATCAATCAGAGTCAGCAGGCGTTCTTTGCGCGCTAACACAGCGTCAAGGGTCGGGCCATAGCGCTTCGACAAGCTCTCTAAGGTCGCGAGGCGCTCGAAGCTTTCTTCAATAATGCGCGGATCGTGTTCGATGCCAGATGCATAGCTATCAACGACATCTGCGATGCCCTCGATAAGCGAGCGCGCTCGCGCAAGCTCCGCATTGAGCTCATCGAGCGTTTTATCAAAACCGGTAATTTCTTCCAGTACGTCGCCCAGTCGGTACAAGCTTTCGAGCGTAGCACCTTCCCCTCGCAGGGATGCCTGCGCACTGGCGGCAAGCTCTGCTATCGTACTGGCGTTTTGCAGGGCTGGAATACGCGCGCGCAGCTCGTCATCTTCGCCTGGCTGCGGGTCAATAGCTTCAATGTCAGCAAGCGCCACTTTGCCCGCAGCACTTTCTTCAAGACTGCGAGCAAGCAACTCTTCGACCTCACCCAGGTCTGCGGCTGCCTGCTGCCACTGCTCGCGCGCCGTAGTATAGGCTTCAAACAAGGGTTCAATATCTGCACCAGCCCAGCGGTCCAGGTATTCGACATGGCGCGCCGGACTGAGCAAGGCCTGATGGTCATGCTGTCCATGCAGGTCAATCAAGCTGCAGATTTGTTTTTGTAGTGCTGACACGCTCGAGAGCTCGCCATCCAGCAGCACCCGCGTGCGACCACTACTCGTCATCGACCGCGACACCGTCAATTCTGCGGGCGTGTCAAAGCAGGCTTCGACCAGTGCCTTGTCGGCACCGGCGGCGATCTGTCCGCTGTCCCCGCGACCACCCATTACCAGCTCGAGGGCCGACAACAAAACGGTCTTGCCCGCACCTGTCTCGCCCGTCAGCACCGTTAGGCCTGGGCCAAACTCAAGCCAGACATCATCTATCAGGGCAAAGTCTTTAATATGAAGGTCGCGCAGCAGGGTCATGGACGCACTCCGCCTAGCTCTCGCGACGATAGAATTCCGTCGCCAGCGTGTCAAAGAACAGCCGCGACGAGGTCTTTACCAGCGACACCCATTTGTCGGGACAAATACCGGTCTCGATGCGGGTAAAGGGCGCGTCGACCGCGGGCACCGAGCGCTCCAGGTAGACATTGTCCATGACGACCTGGCCGTCAATCGACAGAATCGCTCCGTTGTGTTCGGGGTCAGGCAGGTGCAGGCGCACCGTGTCCTTGGGCGCGGTCACGATGGCGCGGCTAATCAGGGTATGCGACGCCAGCGGCACCAAGGCCATGGCGCGCGATTCGGGGCTCAAGATGGGGCCGCCGGCAGACAGCGCATAGGCCGTCGAGCCCGTCGCCGTCGACACAATAATGCCGTCGCCGCGCAGTTCATAGATTTTATGCCCATTGATGCACAGCTTTGTCGTAATGACTTGCGCTTCGGTGTGGCGGGCCACCAGGGCTTCATTCAGCGCGTAGTGCGTGCCCAGCAGCCGGTCGCCGGCATAGGCTTCGACCTTCATGAGCGCACGTCGTTCGATTTGCGCGCTGCCCTCGAGGGCAGACTGGACAGACTCCACCAGGTCTTCTGCCGGTGCGCCCGACAAAAAGCCCAGGCGCCCAAACTTGATGCCCAGCAGCGGGACGCGCGTGCTGGCACATTCATGGGCTGCACGGATGATAGTACCGTCGCCGCCCAGGGCCACAATCAGGTCGCAGTCGCAGTTCGCCGGCGCGCAATCAGGCACGACAACCGCAGACGCGTCATCTGCCGCATGGGGCGAGCCATCGGTCTGAAAGACCTCAACGCCGCTGGTTTCGCACCAGGCGCGCAGGCTTTCGACCGCACGGACCGCCCGGCCGTCGTAATCGTTAACGACCAGCGTGATTTTCTTACCCTTCAAATTGGGGGAGCTTTGCGCCACCTTTGCCTCCTCGCCTCTTCGCCTCTTTATCTTAGTCGAGGCTTTCGTGAGCCTGCGATACCGTGCTCTCAATAGTAGCGCAAACGGCCGACAGGTAGTCTGGGCAGTGTATGTTTTCCACAGATGTTGGCAGGCCTGCGTGCACCCAGAACTCGATGTTGCCTTTGGGCCCTTTGATGGGTGAGTAAGTCCAATCCAGCACCTCTATGCCCGCATCGCGAAAGGAGCTGGCAAGGCGTCGCAGGGTTTGCGCTTGCAGCTGCGGGTCAGTGATGACACCGCCTGCGGGTACCTCTTCGCGATGCGCCTCGAATTGCGGCTTCACCAACAACAACAACTGACCTTCTGGACTAATGGTAGTTTTGAATTGTTCACTCAGCTTTGCAAGCGATATGAAGCTTAAATCTGCGACCACTAAGTCATAGGGAGCAGCAAATGACTCATCGATCTGTGACAGATCAATGCTTTTGAAATTGGTCCGCTCAATAACATGTACGCGCGGATCCTGACGTAACTTCCAGGCAAATTGTCCGTAGGCAACATCTAAGGCGACCACGCTTTCAGCACCTGCCTGCAGCAGGCAGTCCGTAAAGCCACCGGTTGAAGCCCCCACATCAAGACAGCGCAGACCCGTGACATCAAGAGAAAGCGCCTCAAGGGCACCTTTCAGTTTTTCACCCCCACGCGATACATAGGGGCCGGTGTAGCGCTTTTTAGCCAATGCTACCTTTCAAGGTCAAGGGCGCGGGCGAGCGGGACGCTCGCCCCTACGAAGGTCAAGGTCAAGGGCGAGACCCCGCATCAAGTGCGGGGTGACAAAATTGGTTTTTCGCGCCCTTTTTACGAGTAAATTAATCAAGGTTTGAAAATCAAACCTTGATTAATTCTTCAGGCGTTTAACAATTTTGTCGGTGATGCTTTGGGGGTCGAGGCCCGCCTCGTGCAGCAGCTGGTCAACCGTCCCCTGAGGAGTAAAAGCATCAGGAGTCGCTATCTGCAAAACAGGTGTCGTAATGCCTGCGGCTTCCATATACTCCATAACACCAGAGCCAAAACCGCCGCGCACGGTATTCTCCTCAACCGTCACAACCAGCTTATGGCGGCTAACAACATCTGACAGATAATCTTCATCAAGCGGCTTCACCCAGCGCATATTGGCAACGGTCGCATTGATCCCCTGCTGCGCCAAAAGCTCACTGGCACTCAGAGCAGCTGACACCATACGCCCGACTGCTAAAATGACGACCTCCTGGTCAGCCGCGCGTCTTAACTCGACCGCACGACCCACTTCCCAGGTGCTGGGCTCATCTGGCATCGGCAGCCCCTCGCCACAACCACGCGGATAGCGCAGCGCCACCGGACCATCTAACTGCAGGGCCGTATGCAGGGCATCAGCAAGCTCAACCTCATTAGCCGGAGCCATAATCTTCATTCCCGGTACAGTACGCAAATAGCTCAAATCATGCAGACCATGGTGAGTTGGTCCATCCTCCCCCACAAAGCCGCCGCGGTCAATAGCAAAGACCACGTGAGCATTTTGCAAGGCGACGTTGCCGATAATCTGATCATAGGCGCGCTGCAGGAAGGTCGAATAAATAGCAACAACGGGCAGCTTGCCACCCAGGGCAAGTCCAGAGGCAAGGCCAACAGCGTGTTCTTCTGCAATGCCGACGTCAATGAAACGCTCGGGCTCGCGCTCGAAATGATCTCTGAAAATATCAAGTCCCGTGCCGTTAGGCATGGCAGCCGTGACGGCAACGATGTTGGGATTTTTTTCTGCTTCTTTTACCAGTGACTGCCCAAAGACTGTTGTGTAAGCTGGCGGTGCGTCTGGACTCGACTTCACGGTACCTGATTTGACGCAGAAACAACCGACACCATGGAAAAGCGTTTGATTCTTTTCTGCTGGGGCGTAGCCGCGTCCCTTTTGAGTGATGGCATGAATGATGACAGGCTCTGGAACCTCGCGTGCCATACGCACGGCGGTCTCGACCTGCTCGATGTCATGTCCGTCAATGGGACCAACATAGGAAATACCCAGCTCTTCAAAAATCATGCCAGGAACTACCAGGTACTTGAAAGAGTCGCGTACACGAATGCCCATGTTCAGCATATGGCGACCAACGCGGCCGCGCTCTTCAAGCTTGCCCTGCAGGTATTCACGCTTGCCCCAGTAGCGGCGATCAAGCCTGATGCTGCCTAAATAAGAGGTCAAAGCACCGACGTTAGGTGAAATCGACATTTCATTATCGTTCAGCAAAATCGTCATATTGGCTCCGACAGCACCAATGTGATTCAAAGCCTCCCAGGCCATGCCACCGGTCATCGAGCCATCACCAATCATGGTAACGACCTGCGGAAAGTCCTCGGGAAGCTCTGCGCCCTTGTAGCCGCCATGCGCCAAACAGTAGCCTAAGGCAACTGACAGAGAATCTGAAGCGTGCCCCGTACCAAAGAGGTCAAATTCGCTCTCTGCACGTTTGGGGAAACCAGAAATGCCACCAGCCGTGCGCAAGCTGTCAAAGTCATCAGCACGACCTGTCAGTAGCTTATGAACATAGCTTTGATGCCCTACGTCAAAGACCATCATGTCGGGAGGCGTATTCATGGCACGGTAGGCACCCACCGTAAGCTCGACGACTCCTAAATTGGGTGCGAGGTGACCACCGGTTTTTGAAGTCGTCTCGATGAGCTTTACCCTCAGCTCTGCACAGAGCTGGTTCAGCTGTGCTAAATCGAGACCTTTTAAGTCGTTAGGCGTTTGTATCGTCTGAAGAAGACTCATCTTCAACCGCCTCTTCTACTTCGTCTTGATGGTCGCTGGATTGGACGCCCTCCGCCGCATTCTCGTCATCAAGCTCTGGCAGGTCAGAGTCCTGCGCAACAGCAACTTCCGGCTCTGCTTCAGCCTCTGCTTCATCAGAATCAGCCATACTTTCCCAGGCAGCCTGGTCAATCAGTTCGGTGCAGCGGTTCGCCAGGGCCACGCCCTCTTCGAGCAAGTCAAGGCTGCGCTCAAGCGAAACGTCCTTTTTGCGCACAGCCGCTACAATGTCGTCAAGCTGCTCTTTGGCGTCTTGGTAGGTTTCAGTCATAATTTTCCTGTTATTTTCCCTTTTCTGCATCTGCAGAGAGTTCTTCGTCACCGTTGAGAGAAAGGTCAGTGCCACTTTGCGCGCGCTCTGACTTCATGTGGGCGATTTTGCCCAGAATACCATTGATGAATTTCGAGCTGTCTTCGCCGCCGAATTCTTTCGCCAGGGTCACCGCTTCGTTAATCGCGACTGAATCTGGCACTGCGTCGTTAAAGACGATCTCCCAGGCAGCAAGACGGGCAATACTGCGATCGACGGGCGGCATGCGGTACAGCGACCAGTTGTCGAGCACGCTGTCGAGCATCATGTTGAGCTCGCCCCGGTTATGTTCGTAACCGCGGACGATGTCTAAGCTATAACCCTTTGGCTCTGTTGAAAAGAGGTCGAAAAAGGCATACTGCTCGCAGCTTTTTCGGATGTCACAGGCATGCAGACAGTCTTCAATCTGATCCTGCGGTATGGCCTGGGGGCCTTCGTCAAGAATCTCATCAAGCAAGCATTCTCGCATCTCGAGCTGATACAGCAAACGCAGCGCGTAGTAGCGCGCAAAGGTTCTGCTGTGTGATTTTGGCAGGTGAAGACCCATGTAACTATCCTATCAAAACAGACAAGTGGCTACCTAGAGATAAGACCTCTAGGTAGCCAGATTGTTCAATTAAGTTCGCTTATGGTGTTGGTGTGAAATCCAGCGACTCGATGTAGACATCAATGGCAACTTTTTCGACACCCAGTTGTGAGCCCAGCGCATCGATGATGGCCTTTTGCACAGCAGCGCCCAGGTCAGTCAGGTTTTCACCATAGACTGCCGTCAGGTAGACAGCGACATCAAGCTCTTCGCCTTCTTCGCTGGCAGAGACTTCGACGCTTGGCATCTTTGGCTTAAAGACCGCAGCTGCACCCGTGATGGGTGTTCCGCCAACTGAAGCCACGCCGTCGACACCTTCGGCCGCAATGCGCACGATGGTTTCAATAACCGTGGGTGAAACTGACAGTCCGTCAAATTCGAGTCTAGCTGACATCCCAATCTCCCATTTCTTTTTCCAAAAAGTCGGTGTACACTTCGCCAGTTTCAAATACCGGTCTATCTAGTGCAGCATAGTGGAAATCAATGGTTGTTGCAATACCCTCGACGTGGAATTCCTTCAAAGCACGCTTGCCACGGGCAATAGCTTCTTCGCGAGTTGCCCCCCAGACCAGCAGCTTTGCCACCAGCGAGTCGTAAAAGGGCGGCACATCCTTGCCCACTTCTAGGTAGCTATCACAGCGCACACCGTAGCCTCCAGGGATGGCAAAACGGGTGATGCGGCCAGGGCTTGGCTGGAAGTTCAGGCGTGGGTCTTCAGCATTGATACGGAACTCAATGGCGTGTCCGCGAATCTGAAGGTCCTCTTGCTTGAAGGACAGCGGGTTACCATAGGCAATGCTGATTTGTTCGCGCACGATGTCGCGGTCAACAATCATTTCCGTTACACAGTGCTCAACCTGGATACGAGTGTTCATTTCCATGAAGTAGAAGCTGCCGTCCTGGTCAAACAGGCACTCGACCGTTCCTGCGCCTTCGTAGTCAACTGACGCAGCCAGTTGCAGGGCTGCCTCGCCCATCTCGATACGACGCTCAGGCGACAGCGCAACTGACGGAGCCTCTTCAATCAGCTTCTGGTGACGACGCTGAACACTGCAGTCACGCTCGAACAGGTAGACACCTTCGCCCTGTTGGTCAACAAGGATCTGAATCTCGATATGACGCGGACGCAGCAGGTACTTTTCCAGATAAACCTGGTCGCTACCAAAGGCAGCAAGTGCCTCGGTGCGCGCAGCATTCCACTGTTTTTCCAGATCATCAGCACTGGTCGCAATACGCATACCCTTACCGCCACCACCAGCACTGGCCTTAACCAGAACGGGGTAGCCCACCTCATTGGCAAAATCGCGAGCCTCATCGAGGGTCTCAATCGCACCAGGAGAACCGGGAACCACCGGAACACCGGCAGCGGTCGCGGTTTCGCGAGCCACTGATTTATTACCCATTTTGTTAATGGCGTCAGGCGACGGACCGATAAACTTCAGGTCGTTATCTGCACAGGCCTGGGCAAACTCCGCATTCTCTGCCAAAAAGCCGTAACCCGGGTGAATCGCCTCAGCGCCGGTTTGCAGGGCTGCCTGAATGATGTTTGGGATGACCAGGTAGGACTGATTTGAGGGAGCAGGTCCAATACAAATCGCCTCATCGGCTTCTTCGACGTGACGTGAATTGACGTCTGCCATCGAGTAGACCGCGACGGTCTTGATGCCCATTTCGCGGGCCGTACGCATGACGCGCAGGGCCACTTCGCCTCTGTTTGCTACAAGAATCTTCTTAAACATACGCGCACCGACCCTAGACTGGCTCGATGTACATGATGACGTCGCCAAAGCCCAGAGCATCGCCGCTTGCTACGCAGATTTCGCGTACGGTACCGGCGTCTTCTGCGGTGATTTCGTTCATCAGCTTCATGGCTTCCAGAATGCAGACGCTATCGCCAGCTGCTACGCTGTCGCCAACGCTTACGAATACGGGTGACTCTGGAGCTGGCTTGTCATAGTAGGTACCAACCATGGGGGCGGTGATGGCAATCCAGTTTGCAGGGCGCTCGCCAGCTGCGGGAGCGGCTTCTGCGGCAGGTGCAGCAGGAGCTGGGGCTGCTGCGGCTGCAGGGGCAGCAGCAGGGGCTGGGGCAGCAACAGGTGCGGCTGCAGCTACGGGTGCAGCAGGTGCTGCGATGCCAGGAGCATCTGCCTTGCGCAGGGCAACCTGAGTGTCCCCTTCAGAAATAACTACTTCTGCAACTCCAGAAGCATCAAGCGCCTTGATAAGCGTCTCAATATGACGTACATCCATGGTGTCTTCTTCCTCTCTGTCTACGTTGGCTTCGTCGCCAGTCATAAATACCTTGTCTTCAACGTCTCCGTGGTGTCTTTCCAGATAAGCGCGGGCCTCATTGGGGAACAGAGCATACATCAGTACGTCCTCTTCGCTTTGTGCCAAATCGCCAATTTCTTCTTCGACTTCCGCATAAGTCGTTGTAACTAATGAACCAGGTGCAATGCTTGGGTCAAGCGGCTGCTTGCCGCTGGCCTTGACAACCTTTTCGAGGATGTCTGCCTGCACGGGGGCTGGGCTCAGTCCGTAGTAGCCCAAAACGTAGTCGCGCATTTCCTGAGGAATGATGCTCCAGCGCTTGCCCGTCAAGACGTTCAGTACCGACTGCGTACCAACGATTTGACTCATGGGGGTGACCAGCGGAGGATATCCAACCTCTGCACGGACCTTCGGGATTTCTTTCAGAACTTCGGGCAGGCGGTCTGCCGCGTTTTGAATTTCAAGCTGGCTGACCAGATTCGACATCATGCCGCCCGGCACCTGGTGCGAATAGACTTCCAGCGCCAGCAGCGAGGTCGTACCGCGCTTATAGCCCTTGGCCTTACGCACGCCCTCCCAGTATTCTGCGATTTCAAACATTTTGTCGAGATCAATACCCGTGTCATACTGCGTGTCACGCAAAGCAGCAACCATAGTTTCGCCCGCTGGCTGGCTGTTACCAAAGGCCAGTGCCACAACTGCTGTGTCGATGGTGTCAGCGCCAGCTTCGATACCTTTGATGTAGCTCATGGGCGCCATGCCGCCAATATAGTGACAGTGCAGCTGTACGGGCAGACCGACCTCTTTTTTCAGCTTTGTGACAAGCTCTTCGGTCACGAAAGGCACCATCATGCCAGCCATATCTTTGACGCAAATCGAATGCGCGCCTAGTTCTTTCAGTTTCTGGGCGTACTCGACAAAAGAATCAATGGTGTGAACGGGTGAAATGGTGTAAGAAATCGTACCCTGGAAGTGTGCGCCGGCGTCCAGCACGGCTTCTGCCGAAGACTTGACGTTGCGGATGTCGTTCAGGGCGTCAAAGACGCGGAAGACCTCCAGGCCGTTGCGATAAGCGGCGTGAGTGAAGCGGTGAACCAGCTCATCAGAATAGTGCTTGTAGCCCACCAGGTTTTGCCCGCGGGTCAGCATCTTGAGCGGCGTCTTGGGCGCATGCTTTTTGATAGTGCGCAGACGCTCCCAGGGGTTTTCGTCCAAAAAGCGCAGGCAGGTGTCAAAAGTCGCGCCGCCCCATGCCTCCATGGCCCAGTAGCCCACATCATCCATCTTTGGCAGAATCGGTATCATGTCGCCGATCTCCATGCGCGTCGCCCACAAGGACTGATGTCCGTCGCGTAGCGTAGTGTCTGTTATTTGGATAGGTCTCATTCTTCACCCTTTCCTTGTCAAAGTATCTTTAATTGTTTGCTTGAAAATATAGATTTGGCCAATCGCGTACGATTAGTTCAATCAAGTTTAGCAAAGGGTTATAAAACGGTAGTGCAGGCAATATACCTATTGTGTGTGTGAGCTGTGACACGCCTTCAGCGCCGTCTGAGCCTAGCCCAGACGCTGCTTCAGGTAGCTTGCGACCTCTTTGACGGGCACATCGACCTTCTCTCCCGTTTTGCGCTCTTTAACTTCAAGCGTTCCGGCCTCGAGTCCGCGTGCACCCACCACAACCTGGTGGGGCCAGCCGACCAGATCAGCGTCAGCGAATTTCGTGCCAGGGCGTTCAGCGCGGTCATCAATGACGACTTCTACGCCGGCTTCATCAAGCTGGCATGCGAGTGCGTCCAGTGCCGCCGCCACGGCGTCATCCTTGCCAATACCTATCAGGCAGACCTCGAAAGGTGCGATGGCAGCTGGCCACTTGATGCCGAATTCGTCAAAGTTTTGTTCGACAGAAGCAGCAAGGCTGCGGGTGATGCCCCAGCCGTAGCAGCCCATGATGGGTGGCTGGTCGACACCTTCAACATCGGCAAAGCTGACCCCCATTGTTTCGCTGTACTGAGGTCCTACCTGAAAGACCTGACCGACCTCAATGCCGCGCGCACGCTCCAGCGCACCGCCGCAGCGCGGACAGACCTCAAGGGAGGCCCCTTCGCCCAAGGTGTCGATATCTGCGGCGTAGCCGCAGTCGCAGTAGACGATGTCACTCTCGCCGGCTTCTGCAATCGCGTGAAATTCAGCAGTCACCTTGCCGCCAATCTGACCACTGTCTGCTTCAACGCGGCGCCAGTTCAGTCCCATGCGCTCGCAGATACGTCCGTAGGCCTGCGCTTGCAGCTCATAGTATTCGTCCAAGTCATCATAGCTTGCGTGAAAGGAATAGCAGTCCTTCATCAGGAACTCGCGTCCCCGCAGCAGGCCAAAGCGCGGTCTGATTTCATCACGGAACTTAGTGTTCATCTGATACAGCGCAAAAGGCAGCTGCTTATAAGACTTAATATCTGTGGCTATGAGGGCAGAAATAATTTCTTCATGAGTAGGCCCCAAGCACCAACCGCGATCATGACGGTCTTTCAGGCGCATCAGTTCAGGACCGTAAGCGTCCCAGCGGCCCGATTCACGCCACATTTCTTCAGGCTGAATAATGGGCAGGCGCATCTCGAGAGCGCCCAAGGCGTCCATTTCCTCACGAACGATTTGTTCGATTTTTTGCACCACGCGCCAACCCAAGGGCAGCAGTGAGTATATGCCTGACGCCGTCTTGCGCATGTAACCAGCACGCAGTAGCAACTGGTGACTGATGATTTCTGCGTCCCCGGGGGTTTCTTTCAGGGTCGGCATATAGTAGGTGCTCAGGCGTTGTACCGTCATAGGGTGGCTCTCTCCTCAAGTAATCATAGTTGTAGCTGCATGACCCCTGCAATGCAAGGTGGTTTGCAGCTTGTTTTATTCTGCGGCTTATCTAGTCTAGCCGATTTCTAAACTCTATTTAGGCTCTATCTAGCCAATGCTAACTGTTGTCTAACCCAATTGTTCGCGAACAATCGTGGCGAGGGCTTCAGCAATCGTCACAGCCTGAGTGGCATCTTGCGCCTCGACCATGACACGAATCTTCTTCTCGGTACCAGAAGCACGTACCAAAATACGTCCGCTGTCACCCAACTGTTCTTCTGCGGCGTGCATAGCCTTTTGAAGAGGCTCGCAACCCTCGATATCCTTGCTGGCAACGGGAATGTTTATCAGTTCTTGTGGGTAGCTGGTCATGACCTTTGCAAGTTCAGACAGGCTTTGTCCGCTCTTAGCAACAATGGTTGAAAGCATCAGTGCAGACAGCAGACCGTCACCGGTGCTGTTATGTTGCAGGAAAATCAGGTGACCTGACTGTTCCCCACCCAGCACCGCATTGGTTTCATACATGCGCTCTAACACGTAGCGATCACCGACTGCCGTTAGTTCAACCGGGATTCCCATGCTTTCAAGAGCCTTGTTAAAGCCTAGGTTGGCCATGATGGTTCCCACAACCGGCACGTCACCCATCTGACCTGTTTCTTTCAAGTATTTCGCACAGATGGCGATGATGTGGTCACCGTCGACTTCATTGCCGTGTTCGTCAACAGCAAGCATGCGGTCGGCGTCACCGTCGTGTGCAATACCTAGGTCAAAGCTGCCGGATTGGACGCACTCCGCGATAATGCCCAAATTGGTAGAGCCACAGTTCACATTGATGTCATCGCCATTAAAGTCATCGTTAAGCACCGTTACCTCTGCGCCCAGAGCCTTGAAGGCAGCAGGGGTCGACAGGCTCGAGGCACCATGACCGCAGTCGATGGCGACCTTCATGCCGGACAGGGCGTTGATGGGGAAAATCTCGACGAGCTTTTTGACGTAATCATTGATGGCTGAAGGCAGGGTTTCGCTGCGACCTAGTGCTGTACCCAAGGGGCGGCTTGCGCGACAAGGCAGGGTTTCGTTTACGTCACACAGCAGGGGCAGGGGCACGTCTTCAGTGTGCAGAAGCTCTTCGATTTGCGCCTCTTGTTCGTCGCTCAATTTTTTGCCGCCACCCAGGAAGACTTTTAGTCCGTTGTATTCAGGGGGGTTATGGCTGGCTGAAATCACGATGCCGGCGTCAAAGAGCTCATCTTTGATAAGCAGCGCCACGGCAGGCGTAGGCACAATGCCTGCTGAAACCGCATCGGCACCAGCACTGGTGATGCCAGCGCTCAAGGCACCTTCGAGCATGTTGCCGCTACGACGGGTATCGCGACCTATCAGGATGCGCGGACGGCGCAGCGCCGTTGATTCTTCGTCGCTGCCACTGCTGCTGCGCAGCGCAAAGGCTTCTTCCGGCAGGGTTGCCACAACGGCACGACCCAGCTTGAAGGCAAGCTCTGGGGTGAGCTCAGTGTTGGCAACACCACGGATGCCGTCGGTTCCAAATAGCTTCTTAGACATGTTTACTCCTTGTGAGCGATCGCTTGGGTGCAGGAAGTGCGCTTCCAGTGCTTCCTGCCTGGCGTAGCAGCGTGCACTGGTAACGAGTGCAGGTTTGGACGCACTCCGCCGCTTTGTTTTTAACGCAAAGAGAGTCCGACAATGCGGACTCTCCCCTAATAGTTCACGTGTGGGCCTAGCCCCGTCAGTCGCAGTTTAGCGCTTGCTGAACTGTGGACGCTTGCGTGCTTTCTTCAGGCCGTACTTCTTGCGCTCGACCATACGGGGGTCGCGGCGTAGCAGGCCTGCTTTTTTCAGTTCAGCACGGTGATCTTCACTGGCTTCCAGCAGTGCGCGGGCAATACCCAGACGCAACGCACCAGCTTGACCGCTGATGCCGCCGCCGTGTAGCAGAGCGATAACGTCGAACTGACCCAGAGTGTCAACGGCCTTGAAAGGAGCGTTGATGTAGTTGATCAGTGCCTGACGGCCAAAGTACTCCAAGCCCTCTTTGCCGTTGGCGTAGATTTTGCCCGTACCGGGGAAAATACGTACGCGAGCAACAGCGTTCTTACGACGGCCGGTGCCGCTGTACTGTACGCTGGGCTTTGGCAGATCGACCTTTGGTCTGGCAGCCTTTTTCTTGCTGGCAGCAGCTGGCTTTGCAGCAGCCTTAGCAGCTGGGGTCTTCTTTGCAGCAGCAGGCTTAGCGGCTGCGGCCTTTTTAGCAGGAGCCTTCTTTGCAGCAGGCTTAGCAGCTGGCTTTTCAGCCTTTTCGTCTGCAGCAGCTTCGGCCTTCTTTGCAGCGGCTGGCTTTTTAGCAGCAGCGGGCTTCTTTGCAGCAGGAGCCTTCTTTGCCGCTGGCTTCTTTTCTGCAGCAGCTTCGGTAGCAGCGGCCTCTTCGGCAGCTGCAGTTGTCTTTTTATCGTCTGCCATGACTATCCCTTCAATTCAATCAGTTGGGGATTCTGAGCCTCATGTGGGTGCTCAGGTCCAGCATATACCTTCAACTTCTTACCCATTTGGCGTCCCAAGGTGTTCTTTGGCAACATGCCACGAACAGCCTTTTCGATGATGCGCTCTGGGTGCTTTTCAAGCATGCGCTCGAATGAGACCTCTTTGAGCCCACCTGGATACCCACTGTGCGAGTAATAGTTCTTATCAGCAGCTTTATTGCCGGTCAGGCGAATCTTTTCGGCGTTGATGACAACGACGAAATCTCCCACATCAACATGGGGAGTGTACTGGGGCTTAGTCTTGCCCTTCAGTATTTCAGCAACGCGTGTGGCGAGGCGACCCAGAACCATGTCTGTGGCATCCACCAGCACCCAATCGCGCTGTACTTCGCCAGGTTTGGCGTAATAAGTTTTCACGAACGTCCTCCTATTTGAGTTTCATGCAGATACTTCACGGGGCAATGTGAAAGTAACCGAACTATATTACAGAAAAATGTCACCCCGCGCAAGAATGCCCCACGCCAACACGCCCCCACGCGTACCCATACCGCTCAAGCCGATTGCCCTAGGATTTTTCAAGCACGCTTCGATAAACCGCCGCTGTCTTTGCAGCGGTAGTAGCCCAGCTGAAATCTTTGGCACGGGTAAGACCAGCATCCTCAAGTTCTGATGCGTAGTCCGCATCAGTCAATATCTTTTCGATAGCTGCAGCAAAACCGTCGATGTCGCGCGGTGACACCAGCACCCCCGCATCCCCTACCACTTCAGGCAGCGAAGCCGCGTCAGCTGCTACCACAGGGCAGCCAAAAGACATTGCCTCAAGCGGAGGCAAGCCAAAGCCTTCATACAACGAGGGAAACACGAAGGCTTTCGCTCGTTGGTACAGCCAAACGAGCTCCTCGTCATCAATGGGACCCGTAAACATAGTGCGACCCACGAGCCTGCTGGAAGAGTGCTCGTGCAAGTAACCAGGGGGCTCTTTCCCCACCAGGACAAGCGAGAGCTCGTCACGTTTCTCACACAACTTCTCGAAAGCCTTGATGAGCGTCGGCAGGTCTTTATGCGCCTTTGTATTGCCAAAGGACAGCAAGAATGTGCCTTCAAATGCCTGGGGGAGTTTGTCCATGGCATCTGGACGCCTGGGCTCGAGACCTTTAAGCTCATCTGCGGCCAAAGGGATAGCTGTGATGGGACAGCGCGTGCGCGGAAAGAGCTTCATGATGTCTTTCGCAGTATGTTCTGACGGGGTGATGATGGCAGAAGACCAGGTGGTCGCACGCTGGTTAAGTCCAGTGTAGATAGCACGCTTCGCAAAGGACGGCATAGTATCAGTCACAATGAGGGGTGTCAGATCGTGCATTGTTGTCACAATAGGCACATTCAAGCCTTTGAGATTCGGGGTCGAGATATGCGTGCAGTGTAAGATATCAGCGCCTGATGCCATGACAGCATTGCGCAACTCGCGGTATCCCCCACCAGTCAGTGGGTGCTTACTTGCTGGATATACCGGTGCGTCAGCCAGCGCCGGGGGCGGCGCTGGGTCACCTTTCATGGTGACAAGGCTCAACTCAACATCATCGCGACCTTGAAGCGCCAAGGCAAGACCCTGACTATAGCGTCCAATACCCGACCAGGTCGCCATTCGATAATCAAAGAGCACTTTCACCGCTGTTGTCACTTACACATCGACCATTTCAATCATTTGACTTTCAAAGAGCTTAGCGTAAGCTCCACCCTTCGTCATAAGAGCTTGATGAGAACCACTTTCCACGATTTGTCCATCATCCATGACGAGGAGTTGATCTGCAGCAACGATGGTTGATAATCTGTGCGCAATGACGATAAGTGTCTTCTTTCCATGAAGTTCTGCAAGTGTCTGCTGAATGTATCCTTCCGACTCACTATCAAGTGCAGAAGTTGGTTCGTCAAATACAAGAACCTCGTTGTCCTCCAAAAGAACGCGAGCCAGAGAGATTCTCTGCCTCTCTCCCCCGCTAAATCTTACTCCACGGTCACCTAATTGAGTCTCAAGACCGTGTGGCAGATCGTAGACAAATGTGGCATGTGCCGCCTCCATGGCACTGCGAATTTGTTGTTCTGTAGGTTCGTATCCAAGTCCATACGTAATATTGTCATACACCGTGTCATTAAAAAGCATAGGAGTTTGAGTCACGTAACCAATTGATCTTCGAAGAGACTTAACGTCAAAATCCTTGATGTCAACTCCGTCGTACTGCAGAGTGCCTCCGGTAACATCGCGCATACGTGGAAAGAGCTCAACCAGAGTTGACTTTCCAGCACCGCTTCGCCCTACAACAGCAGTAAACGAACCAACTGGTATTTCTGCATCCACTCCCTTGAGGACGGGTTTTCCTCTTGAGACAAGCTCACCTTGCGCATTGTACACGTCTGGATAATCGAACGAGACGTTCTTGAAAGAGATGCCTCTTTTCAATGGCTCGAAGTTTTGTGGCCCAGAAGTGATTGTATTCGATTCAATTGCTGCATCAAACATCTCTCTAGTAAGTGTTATGCCTGATGCCGCAGCCGTGATACCTCTAATCGCACCATTAAACTCTTTAACCTTTGCATTGAGTCTCAACAAAATGAACAGGAGAAGACCCAGCTGAGCCAATGTCGAACCGAGTACCGCAATTCCAATATAAAGCGTCGCAAATACAGATAGCATTTGGACAGGATCTACAATAACTTCAACCGATGCCCCAACACGTGACGCCTTTATGCCCAATCCCCGCATCGTCTCAGAAACTTCGCGAATATTTTCAGACTCTTGATCTTTAGTAAAGCGAAGTTTAATGAGCTGCATTTGACCCATGCGCTCCGTTATTTTCCCCATGAGCTTTTGACCCAAGCGAGCGTTCTTTAGTGCATTTTTTGAAATCCAAGCTAGCACACGACGATTGACGGCAGTTACAATGAGAGCAAAGAAGAGCGCTACGAGAGTAAGTGGAACTGAAAGAATCAGTAGAATTGCTACATACATAAGGAGGAGCAAAACCGTTCCGAAGAGGTTTATGACTGAAAGTACCGCTCCCCCAGCCGTGCCCGTTTGTCCCATAACAACACCTACGAGTTGACCTACTGGGTGCCTTGTATAAAACTCTGGGTCGGCACTATAGACAACATCAACCACTTTCATGCGGAGTCGAAGCATAATCCTGCTTGACACAACAGCACCGTACCAAGTCTTAAGATAGAAGGTTACATTGCGCAGTACGATAGGTACAAACGCGAGAATCAATAGCACCACTAGAGTAGGCTGAAGACCAACGACCGCGAGTGCATTAGCCAGAATCTCCCAATAGAAGCCACCCGAATTTTGAATCGCTGAACTTCCGCCCTCTGCATATTGCAATATAGGAAGAAGCAGTGTTAAGCCAACACCTTCAAGCAAGGTAGAGATGACAACAAAGGTAACGAGACCGGCTATTTCAGATCTTCGAACCTCAACAAAGGAGAACAGTCGTATGACTGCCCTAATTTTTGTTGCCTCCATTATTTTTTCGATATATTTTTTCAAAATTACTCCTGTCACAGATGAGCATTAATTATATAGTTAACGCGTGCACATGTGTAACCTGTGCTCAATTTCTCGTGGCCATCAGCTAAGTCAGCGTATCTTCTAAATAATCAGACAGTTCTTGAATCGTGCGATTCCATGTAAACGTTCGCGCTCTCTCCTGCGCGCGTAGTGTATCCGCACCTATCTCCCACTCTAGAACGTGCGAGAAGTCCTTCTTATTGTCTAGTTCAACATATCGAATAGTATTTCCTGCAAATTCTTTGACGGAAGGAATGTTTGTGGCAACAACTGGAGCACTTGCAGCCATTGCTTCCAAAACTGGAATTCCGAATCCTTCATAGAGCGATGGAAACACAAAGAGACTCGCCATATGATATAGCTTGGGCAAATCGCTGTCATCAACATAGCCCGTAAAGATGACGTGCGGGTCTACTGGAGCAGACACGGATCCCCAGCCAGGCTTTCCTATGATAACGAGTGGTCTCTCGGCTCTAACACGCTCAGGAAGAATATTGAATGATTCAAATAGATAATTGAGATTCTTGCGGGGCTCTCTTGTTCCAACAGCCAAAATAAATTTACTTGGAAGCCCATACCTTTCCCTCAGAGCTATCACCTCAGTTTCATCAGGAGCATCAAAGAAACGTTGGTCTACTCCATTTGGCACTATTAGATACCTCTTAGCGCCGATTTCTTTTTCATATTTCGAACAAACTCTTTCTTTCGTGAATCTTGATACCACCGCTACTGCTGAGGATATTTTTATCGATCTGGGCACAA
>WRBW01000016.1 GCA_009784345.1 Coriobacteriia bacterium
CACTTCACCGCCCTGCGTGCAGCGGTGTGCCGGAATGGGGACACCCCAGGAACGCTGCCTCGAGATGCACCAGTCAGGACGGTCTGCAATCATGGCAGACATGCGGTTGCGCGACACATCGGGAATCCACCTGAAAGAGTCATATTGTGCCATGGCGGCTTCGCGCAGGCTCATTTTGTCATCAGTGTGTGCACTAGCAAGGGTTAGTCCTGGGTGATCCATCGAGACAAACCACTGCTCTGTGGCGCGGAAAATGACCGGTCTTTTGCAGCGCCAACAATGTGGGTAGGAGTGCTCGATCTTACCTTCTGAAAGCAGTGTCCCTTTGTCGCGCAGGTATTCAACTATCTGCGGATTTGCTTTGTAGATATGTTGACCCTCAAAAGGTCCTGCATTTTTGTCGAAGACGCCATTTTCGAGGACGGGCATGATGGTTTCGAGTCCCCACTTTTGCCCCATCAGGTAGTCGTCGTGGCCGTGACCAGTTGCGGTGTGTACGGCACCCGTTCCGGTCGAGAGCTCGACGTGGTCGCCAATGACGATGCGCCCGTCAAGTTCTGGGAAGGCTTCTGGAACAGGGCGCTTATACGTGAGTTCTGTCAGGTCTGAACCCAGAACCTCTACCGGATCGCCTGCTGCTGTCGTAAGCAGCGGCAGATTGTCGACGTCCATTTCAAGGACTTCAGCTACCGCTTCGGCACGCTCTTTTGCAAGTACCAGCAGATTGCCGTCTTCACCTACCAGCGCCACATAGGCAGCATTTACAGCAACGGTGACCGCAACATTTGATGGCAAGGTCCAGGGAGTCGTCGTCCAGATAACCAGCGAGGCGGTCTTGCTGGTGTGGGATATGTCTTTCTCCCCCATTTTGCGAGCAAGCGCGTCGGCAAAAGCCTGAGGCATGGTGTTCATCTCGAAGGCCACGTACAGAGACGGGCTGGTCACATCGGCGTATTCGATTTCTGCTTCAGCGAGCGCCGTGTGGCAACGCATGCACCAGTGAATCGCCTTTCGCCCGCGATAGACGACCTGGTCTAGGTACATGCGCTTGAAGACCTCGACGTTACCTGCTTCGTATTCGTGATTCAGGGTCAGATAGGGGTTGTCCCAGTCGCCCAAAACACCCAGGCGCTTGAACTCTTCACGCTGGACATCAATCCATTTTAGGGCGTAATCGCGACACAGGGCGCGCAGTTCAGGCTTCGAGATTTCAGCCATTTTAGCGGGACCCAGGTCCGTTTCGACCTTGTGCTCGATGGGCTGCCCATGGCAGTCCCAGCCGGGAACATAGGGGCTGTAGTGGCCGGTCATGGTCTTGTATTTGACGACAATGTCTTTGAGAATCTTGTTGTAGGCCGTCCCCATGTGAATATGTCCGTTTGCATAAGGTGGTCCGTCATGCAAAATAAAGTTAGGAGCCCCCTGTTCGCGACGTGCCTCGACGGCCTTGTGGTGAATGGCGTTTTGCTGCCAGAAGTCAACCCAGGCAGGCTCGCGCGTAGCGAGGTTAGCACGCATGGGGAAATCAGTTTTGGGCAGGTTCATGCTGTCTTTATAATTGCTCAAAAGATGCTCCTTGATGTATGAAATCGCAGCTTAAATTGCGCTGTGCACAATCTGCAATTCTAGCATAGCAAGCAGGCCTTAGGCTGACTCATGAGCGCTCTGTGCTGGTCATGCTATCAGTTCAAGAAGCCTTTGGGCATATAGCGCTTACTTGCTATAAAATGTAATGCATGAAGACACCTTTTGATATTCCAAAGAACAACGAAGTATCCGAATCTGTCCAACTGGCGAGACTTGACGCAGGCGTTGAGGCGCTGGTCGAATACTTTGAGGCGGGGGCGAAACCTGCTGAAAAGTCAAAGCTGGGGTTTGAGCTCGAGCAAATCATTGTCGACAAAAACGATTACTCGGTGCCTTACACGGGCGAACCTGGTGCAAGCGGGACTCACGGTTGCACGAAACAGGGAGGCTGTTCGATTACTTCGATTCTGAAACGGCTCTCACCGCTGTATGACAGCGAGATTCACGCGCACCCTGATGACCCTTCTTCTCCCCTCTTGGGACTTATTCGCCCAGATGCGACCATTACCCTTGAGCCTGGTGCCCAGTTTGAATACAGCTCGATGCCTTTCTGGCGCCTTGAAGACCTCAATGCAGCCTTCACGCGCTTTCAAGCTGAACTGACTGAGGTTACGGGCCAGTTGGGCTACCAGCCTTTGACGGTAGGTTACCACCCAAAGACAAAGGTGCGCGACATCACTTTACTGCCTAAAGAGCGCTACAAGATGATGAACGAGCACTTCAAAAGCACCGGTCAGCATGGCATCAATATGATGCGCGGCAGCGCCTCGACCCAAGTAACTATCGACTATCACGATGAAGCAGATGCCATCATGAAGATGCGCGTGGCAGCGGCCATTACTCCCCTCTTGTCACTTCTGACTGATAACACGGCACGCTTTGAAAATGAGCCAGTTGAAGACTACATGAAGCGCACGACCATCTGGAATGACGTTGACCCCGATCGCAGCATGCTTCCCCCAGGCCTATTTGCGCCCAGTTACGGCTTTGCGGATTATGCACGGACCGCGCTTACCGCCCCCATTGTCCTCTTTGATAAAGATGGTGTGGTCAGCTATGCGGGTCAAGCAGGAGCTGCCGAGGTCTATGACACCGAGCAGCTTCACAAAGCAGACATCGAACACATCCTCTCGATGCTCTTTTTTGATGTGCGCCTGCGCAATTATGTCGAAATCCGCTGTGCAGACAGCATGCCCTTCCCCTACGCCCTAGCTTATGCGGCGCTGATCAAAGGGCTTTTCTATGACCGCGACAATCTGGTTGAGCTAGCTGATAAGTTCCGCCACTTTGATGAGGACAGCGTTCCTGCCATCAAAGCAGCCTTGGTGCGTGACGGCTACGATGCTGACCTTGAAGCATACTATGGGGAGTGCGTCCAAACCAGCCTGCTCGACTTGCTCAACCGCGCCCGCGCAGGACTACTGCTGCTTGCCGAAGACCGGCCCGAGGAAGCCGCAAGCCTGAACCTCTTCCAGGATTTGGTGGAGCGCACAACAACCCTTGCGCGTGAACAATCATGAGCGCATCAAACGGTCAGTCAATGACGACTCAGGAGCTGCGTACTATGTACCTGCAGGGGCTTCGCAGTCTGCCCGACCTCGATCTTGAGGGGCGTGCGACAGCCGCCTCTTATATGTGCAAGTCTGAAGCCATCTACAAGCAAGAGGTCACTGATTTTCTTTACGTACCAAAGCTCTACACGGCGCGGGAGACCGACAGATTTCAAGAAATCGCGTCGATGACCTCTGCGATATTTGAAAAAATCATCGCCCACTATCTAAAAGACCCCGACTATCGCAAGCACTTTGGCTTTCAGCAAGAGCTTGAAGAGCTGATTCTAATTGACCCTGGCTATGCCTGTGCCATACCCATTATTCGTATCGACATCTTCTATGACGAAGACACTGGAGACTTCAAGTTCTGTGAGTTCAATACCGATGGCAGCTCTGCCATGAATGAAGATCGTGAGGTCAGCAATGCCCTTGAGCTGACGCCTAGCTTCAAGCATTTTGAACAAGAGCTCGCATCAGGGGGCTTGAAGGCGCAAAGCTTTGAGCTCTTTGAATCTTGGGTCGATACTTTTCTCGACATCTACGCCACCTACCAGAATGCTGTTGCAAGCCCCTCTATTGCGATTTGCGACTTCATGGACCTGTCGACACCTCTTGAACTGGAGCGCTTTGCCCGCTGCTTTGCCGCGCGCGGCCTTCAGGTTGAAGTCTGCGACATTCGCGATCTGCGCTTTGATACAGATGCAGCTGACAGTCCTGCCCTGCTCACCCCTTCAGGCATGAAGGTCGATGCCCTCTACCGTCGGGCTGTGACCGGCGACATCATGAAGCACTATGATGAAGTGAGCGATTTTCTTGAAGCTTACCGAGCAGGCTGTTTTGCGCTGATTGGTTCGTTTAGAACGCAGCTGCCGCATACTAAGCTCAGCTTTGAAATACTGCACCAGCAAGAAACCCTCGCCTTGCTGAGCCCCGAAGAGCAAGGCTTTGTGCGCACCCACGTTCCCTTTACGGCACGTCTGACGAAGGCTCTCGTGGCGGAGCAAAAGTCCATTCTAGACAACAAAGATGCCTGGATCATAAAGCCTCTTGATAGTTATGGCTCCAAGGGGGTATGGGCAGGACGTGAATTTGACGCAGCTACCTGGGAATCGATGATTTCTGAGGCTTGCGCAGCTGAAGACCACATTGTTCAAGAATACATCGAACAGTACGTCGCAGATAACCTGGCTATTGGCTTTGATTTACCTGCAGGCAAGGCAGCTGTGCAGCAGTCAGCAGCTCCTGAGATTCAAAAGTATCGAGACCTTACCGGACTCTTTGTCTATGCCGGCCAATTCAAAGGTCTGCTGGCCCGCGCCGGCTTGCAGGATCGTATTTGCGCTGCCGCCGCCGGCAAGACTCTGGGTACTTTCAAAATCATTGAAAAATAATTTCACTGAGTGCTCCTGACGTTCAGAATCAAGGAGAATTGAAAAATCCATTTGCTAAGCGTACTTGAATCTACGTGGGCAAATGGATTTTTTGATTCGACACCGAGTCTGGGCGTCAGGTGCGCTTAATCAATCGTTTCGAGGTCGTCTTCCATCTCTCCATACTGCCCAATCCCCTCTTCACGCTTAATAACAGGTGGGGCTGGTGTAGGCTGGACGGGAGGATGCGCTGCCGTTTTTTGAGCAACTGCAACAGATGGCTGTGGCCTTGCTGGCACAAAGGCCTGCGTTGCATCAACGGCATTTACGGGCCCTGTAGGAGCCTCTGCTTTCGCAGGCTTTTCTGCTTCAGGAGCAGCAACTGCTGTAGCTACGGGAGCTGCTTCTGCCGCCTTTTTGAGGACGACTTCTTGGCGCATAGCTACCCGAGGCACCTTGACCTCTTTGACCTGCGCTATGGTTTCTTCTGCATGGGCAAGAATGCTCTTGCGGAACTTCTCTTCTGCATCTTTGAGACTCTTCAAATCTTCTAGAAGCGCTTGCTTTTCTTCCTTTGCTGCTACAAGCGTCTTCTCTGCGCGAGCATCGGCGTCTTCGAGGAGTTTTTGAGCCTTTTCTTTAGCTTGCTCCAAGACATCATCGGATGCTCTCTGGGCGGTAAGCAAGGCGTTATTTATGGTGTTGCGCTCTGCCTCAAAATTCATGGCAGCAGATTCAGACTGCTTTGCCCTTTGTGAAAGCTGCTCTATTTGAGCATGAAGTCTTTCGAGCTCCACCGCAATCGCATCAAGAAAATTATCGACTTCGTCCTCGCGATAGCCGCGCACTGCATGACCAAATTCTTTGTTATTCACATCAACTGAGGTTATTCGCATTTTGCTTCCTGTTCTAAACGTCCCATTAAACTGTGCCCATTATATACCAGTGCTCTTGCGTACTATTCAGTCACAACATCTGCGACAGGTACTTGAGTAATGTCCCACTCGGTACCCAAGATTACCAAGACATCGGTGTCAAATCTAAACATGCCGCGACTTTGCACAATGCGTGTGGCATCAGGCATAAACTGAGCAATTAGTTCTGCACCTTCACGACTGTCCCTAAAGATAATAAGGTTTTCATCATAGACTGACTGATTGTCAGTGTTACCAACATCGCTGACGGTAAAGCCGCGGGCACGCAAAATGGCGGCAGCCTCGCCTGCTATACCTGCACGCGTCGTACCGTTGCGCACCGTGACACTGACATCCTGAGGAGCAATCGAAGGTGCAACTTCGGCTTCTGGGTCTGTCTCATCCACTTCTTCTGGATCAAAGGAGCGTACACCGAAATTACTCCAAATTTCTTCTGTTCCTGCCTCGTCAAGAATCCAGAAGGGTGATCTCCATTCTCCTGGCAGGGTAGTCGCAAAGAAATTATCTGGATCTACGCCGCGCATCTCACGGCCCAGACTGAGGAGCTGCATGGGCGTGAAATTAGTCTTGACGTTATTGGCAAGAGAGTTTGCCAGTCCCGGCAAACGCGTCATGGGAACGTCGCTCAACTGGGCAATGACGGCTCTGAAGAAGAGCTGCTGGGCACGCGTGCGCCCAATGTCAGCATCTGCATAACCCTTACGGTGACGAACAAAGGTCAGTGCGTGAGCTCCGTCCAAGATTTGCGGACCTGGAGCAATGCGCGATGCTCTACCATCGGGGGTGAAATCTGCAGCCCTATCATCGATGGCAATGGGCACGTCAATGTTAACCCCACCCATCGAATCGATGATGTGCTCGAAGCCATAAAAATTGACGGTAATAAAGTAGTCAACGTCTTGACCGGTAACGTCTTCAACGGCCTGAATGGCGGCGTCAGGTCCGCCCAGTATGTAGGCAGCGTTTATTTTTCTGGCACCATGTCCCGGAACCTCTACGCGTGTATCGCGCGGAACAGAAACCATCCACACCTTTTTCTGCCCCGGATCAACGCGCGCCAGAATAATAGTATCAGTGTGATCATACTGTTTTGGGTCGCGAGAATCGGTACCAAAGATAACCACGTTGAAGGGTTCTGCAGGCGGAGGTGTTGGAGTATCCTGAAGTGCTTGCGGAACTTTTGCTGCAGGAACCGTCATGCGACTGTGAATGCTCCAGTAGGTTGCCGCCCCCGCAGCGACCGCACCCAAGAAGAGTGCCCCCACAACAGAAAGGGCAATTATGGCGCGCTTTTTATTGCGACGACGCCTGCGGTCTCTTTCTGCCAGCAAGGTGGCAGGTGCTTTTTCAAGGCTGCCTGCAGCTGACAAGCGTGTATTTGATATTTGCGCACCCGCAGCTTCGCGCGCAACGCGAGACTCAATGGTCGAGCTCTCACCCTTACGTCGCCTACCAGTTGCACCACTATCAAATGAGTCCTCGTAGCGCATTCTATCGCGCCCCAAGCCCCACTTGCTTTTCTTTTTTGAATATTTACCCATAATGTGTTGACTGCTCCTTTTACGCTAACTTTCAATTGTGGCAGAAATGAAGCAAATAATAAAGTGTCCGTAATAATACGTAACCATTTCGAGAGCTTAGAGACAAGGCTTCAGTCTAAGCGACACGCTCTATCTGAGCTCCGAGGGATCGCAGTTTTTGCTCGAAGTTTTCGTAACCTCTATCAATGTGCTGCAGTCCTGCAACGCGTGTCTCCCCTCTTGCGACAAGCCCCGCTAAAACGAGGGAGGCACCTCCCCGCAAGTCCGGAGCAACGGTCGGTGCGCCTGAAAGTTCTGGAACTCCATTAACCAAGGCATGATGTCCTTCAATGCGGATATCTGCACCCATGCGCGCTATTTCATCAGCGAACATAAAGCGGTTTTCAAAGACATTCTCTGTGATAACGGATGCCCCCTGCGCCACTGACATAAGCGCCATAAATTGCGCCTGCATGTCGGTTGGAAAACCCGGAAAGGGCAAGGTCTGTATGCTAACAGCTTTGAGAGGACCAGACCTCTCTATCCGTACGCCATTGTCGAGCACTTCAGTAAGCGCACCAGCCTCGCGAAACTTCTTTAATACGATTGAAAGATGCTCGGCTTCAAATCCTGTTACGGTGACAGGACCTCCGACCAGAGCGCCAGCAGCTAAAAAAGTACCCGCTTCAACACGGTCACCCACTACCTTATGAGTAAACCCACCCTGAAGCTTGTTTGTCGCAGCACCCTCGATGAGCAGCTTCGTGGTTCCGCGACCCTCTATGGAAACACCTGCAGTAATCAAAAAATCAATCAAGTCTGATATTTCAGGCTCTCGGGCGACATTGCTTACCACGGTTGTGCCCTGTGCTCCTACCGCTGCCAATATGAGATTCTCCGTTGCCCCCACACTGGGAAACTCCAGAGTCACATCGCTGGCCTTGAGACCGTCTTCAGGAGCTTCAACTTCAATGTAGCCATGCTCGATGCGGCAACTTGCACCCAAGGACTCGAGTCCCGCTATGTGCATGTCGACTTTGCGCGAACCGATGGCACAGCCGCCGGGCAGTGCCACACTGGCAAGCCCTACGCGCGCAACCAGGGGACCGAGTACCGCCGTAGAAGCGCGCATATGTGCAACGAGCTCATAGGGTGCCTTGTGAGAACTTAAGGTCGTGGCATCGATGCGTACTGTTCCTGCTTCTGGCCAGCTTACTTTTACCCCGAGGGATTCAAGTACCTGCTGCATGAGACGCACATCAGCAATGTCAGGAACGTTAGAGAGCTGTGTCACCCCAGGAATCAGAATTGCAGCAGCCATGAGTTTCAAAACGCTATTCTTTGCGCCTGATACCTGAACCGTGCCCTCTAATTTGTCTGTTTTTTTAACGAGATAATAGTCATTCATAACCGTCTATTATACATGCTGAGCTCCAGGCGTTCAGAATCGAGGAGGATGACATATTCCTCGAGGGAACGTACTTGAAGCTACGTGACCGAGAGGGTTATTTCATCCGACAAAGAGTCTGGACGTCTGGTGCGCAGCAAGAAGGGGGCTTCATTTGAAGCCCCCTTCTTTATAAAGCAATGTTGCATCGCAGATTAATCTTGATAATACTTATCAATCCGCCTTGCAGAATCCGTCAACACAATCGCGTTGTCCTCTGCAACCTGCAAGTAACCACCTTCTGCATAGAAGGTATCCACAATGTCGTCTTCAACACGCTTGAAGCGCAGAATTCCTTCGCCCATCTCTGCAATGATTGGAGCATGCATGGGCAAAATCCCTACTTCACCGTCAGGAGCCGTAATGACAATCGACCTTACTTCTCCTTCAAAGACCTTGGCATCAGGAGTGACTATTTCCACCTTTAAGGTACGGGGCATAAGGGTCCCTCCTTCTAGGCAGCCGTCGCTGTTGCTGGGGCCTGCGCCTTCAGTTCTTCAGCGCGCTCGAGTACATCCTCGATGGTTCCCGCATAACGGAAGGCCTGTTCTGGGATGTCATCGTGCTCGCCATCAACGACCTGTGCAAAGCCTTTTACCGTGTCTTCCAGCTTGACGTAAACGCCAGGATTGCCGGTAAATTGCTCCGCCACGTGGAAGTTCTGTGACAGGAATTGCTCGAGCTTACGCGCACGGGCAACGGTCAGCTTGTCTTCGTCAGAAAGCTCATCCATACCCAGAATCGCGATGATGTCTTGCAGATCCTTGTAACGTTGCAAAATCTCTTGAACACCACGTGCGACACGGTAGTGTTCTTCGCCGATGATCTGTGGATCCAATGCACGCGAAGTCGAGTCCAGAGGGTCGACCGCTGGGTAAATGCCCTTCTCTGCAATTGCACGCGAAAGCGTCGTGGTTGCGTCGAGGTGGGTAAATGCCGTAGCTGGTGCTGGGTCTGTCAGGTCGTCAGCAGGTACGTAAATAGCCTGTACCGAAGTAATCGAGCCAACGTCAGTTGAGGTAATGCGCTCTTGCAGCTGACCCATTTCGGTTGCCAGCGTTGGCTGGTAACCTACCGCCGAAGGCATACGACCCAGAAGTGCAGACACTTCTGAACCAGCCTGAGTAAAGCGGAAGATGTTGTCAATAAAGAGCAACACGTCTTGACCTTCATCACGGAAGTATTCCGCGCTGGTCAGTCCCGCCAGACCTACGCGCAGACGCGCCCCTGGGGGCTCATTCATCTGACCGTAAATCAAGCAAGCCTTCTCGATAACGCCTGATTCTGACATTTCGTTGTACAAGTCAGTACCCTCACGAGTACGCTCGCCTACACCAGTAAATACCGAAGTACCACCACTGGCCTGTGCGAGGTTGTTAATGAGCTCAAGGATAACAACGGTCTTTCCTACACCTGCACCACCAAAGAGCCCTGTCTTACCACCCTTAATATAGGGCTCAAGCAGGTCAATAACCTTGATTCCTGTTTCAAAAATCTCAGTCTTTGGCTCTAGTGAAGAAAAGTGAGGTGCCGGACGGTGGATGGGATGCCAACCTTCGACTTCCTCTGGCATGGGCTGGCCGTCAATAGGCTCACCCATAACATTCCAGATACGTCCGAGTGTTGATTTACCCACGGGCATCTTCATAGGAGCCTCAGTGTCAGTGACCTCGGCCCCACGTTGCAAACCGTCGGTCGATGACATCGCAACGGCACGAACGATGTTTCCTGGCAGGTGCTGTTGCACTTCCAGAATCGCCTCGAGATGACCGATGGGTGTCTCAACATCAACCTTGAGCGCATTGTAGATAGCAGGCATGGCTTCGGGTGCAAACTCAATGTCTACAACCGCGCCAACAACCCTTACTATTTTTCCTACATTCGCCATATCTTTTTTCCTTTCAGTCGTGGGAGGGAGTACGTCCACACCCGCGACCTTTATTGATCTTCCAGAGCGGCTGCTCCACCGACGATTTCTGCAATCTCTGTGGTAATAGCTGCCTGTCTAGCCCTATTGTACGTACGAGTTAGGGTCTTAATCATCGTGTCTGCACTGTCGGTCGCTGCCTTCATGGCTGCACGACGTGCAGCATGCTCTGCCGCAGCAGATTCAAGCAAGACGCGATAAACGAGGATTTCGACAAAAGTCGGTAGCAGTTTCTCGAGTACAGATTCGGCCGAGGGCTCGTAAATGTACTCCATCTGTGCCTTATACTCGTCAGTTTCAGCCACTTCGTCTTCCAAATCTTCCATCGTTGCTGGCAGCAAGACGGTCTCTTCGACGCGTTGCGTACCCACGCTGATGAAGCGATTTGAAACCAGAACAATCTCGTCAACAGCTTCGTTGCTGTATTCATCAATCGCCTGGTCAGCAAGGACTCTAACGTCCTCGTAAGTTGGTCGACCTGATTGTCCCTGACCAATAAAGTCAGGTTCAATTCCGCGGCTGCGGAAGTAATCTACCACCTTTTTTCCGCAGGTCATGAGCTCAATTTCTTGACCCAATTCCTTGCGCTGTGCAATAAGCTTTTCGACTGCATGGCAGACGTTAGCGTTAAAGGCACCTGCTTGTCCGCGATCTGAGGCAATGGCGATAATCATAACGCGCTTTACATCAGGACGGGTCTCAAGCAGCGGATGGTGAACTACTTTTGTCGCCTTTGTTACCGAAGCAAGAATCTTTGCCAAAGCTTCTACATAGGGCTTCGTACCTTCGATGCGGTTCTGCGCACCACGGATCTTGGCTGTTGAGACCATCTCCATGGTACGCGTCACCTGACGCATCGATTTGGTAGAACCTATGCGATTCTTAATTTCTTTCAGGTTCGACATATCACTGCTCTCCTATCTTATGATTCTCCACCATAAGAATCAGTATAAGCAGCGAGCGCCTCCATTAGCCCGTCTTCTGTCGCCGTCGAGATTGCTTTCTCCTCGCGGATGGCAGAAAGGAGCTCGGGATGAGCTGAGCTAATGTACTGAATCATGCCGTCACGGAAGTCACGAACCTTTTCAGGCTCGATTCCGTCAGCAAAGCCCTTGTTGATGGCAAAGATTGCTAGAACCTGGTTCTCAACAGGCATGGGGGCATAGCGAGGCTGCTTGAGCAGCTCTACGACACGCGCACCACGCGAAAGGATTTGCTTAGTCGTATCGTCAAGGTCGCTACCAAACTGCGAGAAAGCTTCCATTTCACGATACTGTGCCAAGTCCAAGCGCAAAGACCCTGCAACCTGCTTCATTGCCTTGATTTGCGCACTACCACCTACACGCGATACCGAAATACCGGGGTTAATAGCAGGGCGAATACCTTGGAAGAAGAGGTCTGACTGCAAGAAGATCTGACCGTCAGTAATCGAAATTACGTTGGTCGGAATATAGGCAGAAATGTCTCCCGCTTGAGTTTCGATGATGGGCAGCGCAGTCAAAGAACCGGCGCCGTTTTCATCGGATAGCTTGACTGCACGCTCGAGCAAACGAGAATGCAAGTAAAACACGTCACCAGGATAAGCCTCGCGTCCCGGCGGGCGGCGTAGCGTCAATGACATCTGACGATAGGCAACTGCCTGCTTTGACAGGTCATCGTAAATAACTAGAACATGACGTCCCTTATTTACCTGACTTGCGGGCTTTCCATCCTTGCCGGTGTAGATGAAGTGCTCGCCCATGGCACAACCTGCCATAGGAGCGATGTACTGCATTGGTGCAGAATCTGATGCACTGGCGTTAACGATGATGGTGTTCTTCATCGCGCCGTGTGCTTCGAGGGTTTCTACGATACCAGCAACGGTTGATGCTTTTTGACCAATGGCAACATACACACAAATGACGTCGGTATCACGCTGATTGATAATCGTGTCGATAGCAATCGCAGTCTTACCAATCTGGCGGTCACCAATGATGAGCTCGCGCTGTCCACGTCCAATAGGAATCATCGAGTCAACCGCGATGATACCCGTTTGCATGGGTTCGTGTACACCTTTACGCTCGATAACACCTGGTGCCTTAAACTCGACAGGACGACGTGAATCATATTTGATATCACCCTTGCCGTCGAGGGGCTCACCCAAAGGATTAACAACACGACCCAGCAGGCCTTCGCCTACGGGCACGTCTACCAGACGTCCGGTTGTGTGAACGAGATCATGCTCTTTGATGGCATCTACGTCACCAATTAGTACCGCACCAATCTCGTTCTCTTCGAGGTTCAGGGCCAGACCGCTGACGATCTTGCCCTCAGATGTTACGAACTCGAGAAGCTCACCTTGCATGGCCTGCTGTAGACCCAAAACACGAGCGATTCCGTCGCCTACCTGGATAACCTGACCAACGCGCTGTGGCGATGCCTCTGGTTCAAATCCAGCGATGGCGTCCGAAAACATCCCGCTGAGGGTCGACACCTTTATGAATTCTGAGTCCATGTTTAACTGCCCGCCTCTCCGGCAGCAATAAGTGTCTGCTTCACGTCTTTGAGTTGTTTCGCTACGGTTGCATCATAGATGTAGTCCCCGTAGTGAATACGGACGCCACCCATAACAGAGGGCGATATACGCTCCACCAACTGAATGAGCTGCCCGCGCTCTTTTGTTAACTTTTCGACAATCTTAGCACGTGCTTCGTCGCTCAGCGGTGTTGCCGTAACCACGTAGACAACCAGCACGTCCCTGCCGCTTACACTAGCCATTAGAACCGCCCATATCTGAAATTGCTGCATCAATCATTGCTTGATCAACTTCTGGAGTGAGCTTCTCTTTGAGAATCTTTTCTGCAATTGCCACAGCAAGCTTGGCCGAGTCTTCCTTGACCTCATTAAAGGCCGAGACCTTCTCTGCTTCTACATTTGCATAGCCGCGTGCAATAACATCTGCTGCTTCTTCTTCAGCTTTAGCAATAGTGTCCTTGCGAGCAGCTTCACCAGCGGCTTTACCCGCCTCGATGATGCCAGCTGATTCTCTGCGAGCCTCAGAAAGCTTTTCCTGTGACTCATTCAAAATATCCTCGGCTTCAATCTTTGCCTCTTCAGCCTTCTTGAGTGAGCCTTCAATTTTTTCTGCACGCTCATCGAGCGCCTTCAAAACAACAGGCCACACAAACTTGCCCATGAGAACAAGAAGAATCGTGAAGGTGATAACCATCGGAATGAATTCCATCATCGTTGGGATGATGGGAGACTGCATGATGTCTACACCAACATTTGCAGCTGCGCGAGCTGAATCATAGTTTTCCTGAGCTGTCTTCAGCGCAACAGTGGCTGATTCATAGGCATCAAGAGCAGCCTGATCGGCTGCAAACGCAAGCGAGGGGGTTAGTGCTAAAAGACCGGTAAGTCCCAATAATGTTCTTTTCATTACTACACCTCCTGTGCTTCGTTTCTCTGTCTGTAATAGTCTGAACAAAAAACTGTTCTTAGGCCATCAGTGAGAGAACGAATGCCAGCAGACACAGTACTTCGATAAACGCTGCACCCAGAATAAAGATGGTCTGGATGGTTCCGCCAGCTTCAGGCTGACGTGCAATACTCTTAGCTGCTACTTGACCCAAGAGTGAGATGCAGGTTGCTGCACCGATTACAGCCAGTGGGTATGCAAACATTGCTAATACTTCCATTAATAGTTCCTCCTAATATGCGACAGCTGCCCTTTGCAGACTGTCAACTAGTAACGCTTCCTACAACGCCAAACTACCAGGGAAAACATCCGTCTTCCCAGATAGCCTGACAAAACTTATCACATTAGTAGCCCATAGGTACATGGACGTACTCCGCCGAAGCGGTTTGTAACCCTTAGTGGTCGGCTACCGCACCATCGATGTACACTGCAGTCAAGAGTGTAAATACAAATGCCGCAATAACACAAATCAAGATCTCGATAACATAGATAACCGCAAGGAGAAGCATCCACGCAGGCGACGCTGCAATAAAGGCTCCTGCTCCGTCAAAGGTAGCTTGCGCAAACAGACCCGTTAGGAGTGCAAAGATTCCCAACATGATGTGACCTGCGTACATGTTCGCCCACAAACGTAGGGCCAGACTGACCGGACGTAGCATCATCGATACAAGCTCGATGAGGATAATAACCGGTGCCAGAACGGCAGGAACGCCATGCGGGGACAAGCCTTTGAGGTAGCCCCATCCGCCCTTGGCCTTGATACCCACCCAGTTAAAGTAGATGTAGACGACAAATGCCAGTGCGAAGGTAGCACCTATCGTTCCGGTTGCAAACTTTGCGTTAGGCAGAAGCCCGATAAAGTTCGCAATCAGAATAAAGAAAAAGGTCGTTAGCAAGAATGGCTCATACTTTTTTCTGTCGTGATGGATCATGCCGCCGATGTTATTGCGAACGAACTCGACGATGAGCTCGAACAGATTAACACCCGTACCCTTTGGCACCAAAGCCATGCGTTTTGCCGCAAGGTAACACAAGAATCCAACAATCGCAGATGTCAGCACAAAACCAATCATGTTCACCGATAGACCCACATCAAAAATGTACATTTGGCCACCCTGAACATGCATAGGAACTTTCTTGCCCACCATGCTCTCTACCCAATAAGGAAGCACCTCAAAAGGATTAGTGATAGGTCCTGTTTTGCTTAAGATTACTGATTTCATTTCAACCCTCCTTTACCGTTTCTCCATGTTCTTACGTTCTTTTGCTATTTTCTGAAAAGCGTAGACCGTGAATCCGGCAAGATACCAGATCAACATAGTCACGCTAAACCAGAGCAGAGTGTCGGGGGCTACGGCGTGGTAGCCAAAGATAGCGATTGTCGCGATGACGAAGGTGACCATCAGCGCGACAAAGGAATTCATCATGTCTTTCGACATGAGCTCGTTTTCGACAAATTGGGTTTCTTTTTTAGATGCGCGTGCTTTCAGGTAGGCGGGGATGGCAATAAGTACAGCAATCATTATCGAGCCGCACACTACCCCCAGTAGAGCCGCAATAAAATGCGATGACGTCAACTTCATCCCCTAGATAATCCGAAACCTACACTTACGCTTTCAATGCAGTCGCAAGCGCCCTGCCAAAAGTGAGAAGTATCAAATTGGCAACGATGCCATGATATGCCACTTTGGCGTACTATTGCGACGGATTTATCATACAATGCGGTAAGCGTAGATACAAGGATATTTCAACGCTCATGCTGTGCTGAAAATGTGTACGAATTGCGCTCGAATTACCGAGGACTTGACCCCTGCGCTGCGTCGTGAATGCGATAGTCCATGTCGCTGTTGACAATATCTGTTAAGCTGCGACGAGCCTGCCATCCCAGAAGAGTGCGTGCTTTCGTGGCATCAGCGATGAGAATTGCGGGGTCTCCCTGTCTGCGCGGGGCGAGCTCATAGGGACAGGGGCGGAGTGCGTCCACAGCCGCTATGACCTCTTTGACTGAAGATCCCTCCTGCGTCCCCAGGTTGAGCAGGAGCGATTGCTTTTCTTCCAGCAGATAGGCCGCTGCAAGCAGATGCGCGCTTGAGAGGTCTGCGACGTGGATGTAGTCACGAATGCAGCTTCCATCAGGAGTTGGCCAGTCATCACCAAAAACGGACACGGGTTTTTCGAGCCCGAGTGATGCTCTGACCGCAAGCGGAATCAGGTGGGTGTAGCGTGGTTTGTTCAGGCCTATCTTGAGGCTCTTATCTGCACCTGCGGCGTTGAAGTAGCGCAAGATGGCGTAGTTGAAACCATGGGCAGCCGCTGTCCACTGTATAAGCTGTTCAGCAGCAAGCTTTGAGGCTCCATAGGGGTTAATGGGAGCCGTGGCTGCGCTTTCATTGAGGGGTTCATTTTGTACGGGGTCGCCATACACGGCGGCAGTTGACGAAAAGACGATATTTTTGACCCCCGCTTTAAGCATCGACTGCAAAAGACAGCGCACACCTTCGACATTGTTGCGATAGTAATCAAGCGGCAGGTCAACACTTTCTGCCACGTCGAGCTTTGCTGCAAAATGCATGACGAGGTCGCAAGGATGCCCTGCTTGGGCCTCGCGGGCAAAGACCTCAGCCAGTTGATTTGCCTGTGTGATGTCTGCCTGATAGAAGCGTGCGTCTGGGTGCACAAAGCTGCGCAGACCCGTCGAGAGGTTGTCAACGACGACGACGTCATGACCAGCACGAATCAAGTCCCAGGCGACCTGACTGCCTATGTAACCTGCCCCACCAGCAACGAGCACTTTCATGTACTTACTCCTCACCCATCATTGACTACTTTTTACCCGACGAAGCTCGGGTTTTAAGGAATGACTCCCTCTTTTGCTTCCGAGCAGCACGCGGAATCTTATCTCCGTGGTCAGCAGCTCTAAAGAGTCCCAGAATCCAGGCTAGCAGGGCCGTGACCACGAGAAGCGCTACCAGAGCCAGACCTCGCACCGTTGTTGGGGTGGAGCGTACGGCGTAGGCTCCAACCGCAAGAAGTATGGACCAGGCGTAGACCACCATGACGGTCTGCCTGACCGAAAGACCGGTGCGCACGAGGCGATGGTGGAGGTGACCTTTGTCAGCATGCTGAATAGACTGCTTGCCTCTAATGCGTCTCACAATAGCCGAGAGTGTGTCCAGTATGGGGACGGCGACAATTAGTAAGGGCACCGCAAGTGCGATGGCAGCCGTCGTTTTCATGACCCCCATGAGAGAAATAATGCCCAGCAAGAAGCCTAAGAGCAGCGCCCCCTGATCACCCATGAAAATGGAAGCTGGGTTGAAATTGTAGGGCAAGAAGCCTATGCAGGCACCCACTAACATGGCAGCAATGAGGGCAGCAGTCATTTGATTGACATCAGTGGCCAAAAACATGAGGCTCATGCCGGCTATTGCGGTGATCCCAGCTGCCAAACCATCCATACCATCAATGAGATTGATAATATTGGCAAAAGAAACGAGGTAAAAAGCCGTAAGGACGGTACTCAGTACAGGATCTAGCCCGAGGTTTGCCCCGCCAAAGGGATTGGGCAAGAAGTCGATGCTTACCCCCCAGGTGGCAACAATTACGGCTGCAATCGTCTGTCCACCCAGCTTCAAGCCGGGTGAAAGATCAACCACATCATCAATGAGCCCAGTCGCATAAATTATGAGCGTGCCCGCAATGATGGCTGCAATATTGAGCAATGAAACTCTCGTATCAGACAAGAAACCCTGCCAGCCAAAAAAGTGCTCGAAGCCTAGTTGGGCCAAGCAGGCAACCATGATGCCGAACAAAATACCCATGCCACCCATTTCAGGCGTTGGCCTTGAATGAATGCGGCGCCCACCAGGGTGGGCCACGATGCCGTAGCGAATGGCAAGAGCCGTTACTATCGGCATCACGGCAGCAGAAGCAGCTGCCGCAATTGCGATAATAATCAGATAGTGCAGATAGAGCATGTAGTCAATTCCCATGAGTGGACGTACTCTGCCTTATGCGCAGCAGCAATCATCTTGCGGCTGTGGAGGCTCTGCTGCAGCTGAGGCCTGTGTTGACAGGCTGACTTGGCGCAGCGCGACACCAGCCTCTTCAAGCATGGTGCGCGACAGGTCATCGGGGTATTCGCCCACAAAGACGATTTCCTTGATGCCGGCGTTAATCATAATTTTTCCGCAAAGGATGCAGGGTTGTGTGGTCGTATACATGGAAGATCCATCGATGGCAATGCCATATTTTGCCGCCTGAACAACGGCGTTTTGTTCTGCGTGAATGCCGCGACAGAGCTCGTGACGCTCGCCGCTGGGAATCCCCAGTTCATCGCGCAGACAGCCCTTGGTGGTACAGTGCTCGATACCCGAGGGCACATTATTGTAGCCCGTAGCAAGGATGCGCTTGTCGCGAACAATGAGCGCACCAATTTTGCGACGGGTACAGGTTGAGCGCGAGCCGACTTGCTCGGCTATGGACATGAAGTAGTTATCCCAAGACGGGCGATCTTCTGAAGCCATACTAGTATTCCAAGCCTGGGTAGAGGGGGTAACGTGCCAGGAGGTCTTGTACCTGCACTTTAATCTCTCCCAGAGCTTCTGGGTTTTCACGTTCAAAGAGGGTGCGCGCAATGAGAGAACCAATCAGGCGTGCCTCTTCTGTTCCGTAGCCACGTGATGTCAGCGCAGGGGAACCAACGCGGATACCACTGGTGACGAAGGGGCTTTCTGGATCATTAGGAATGGCATTCTTATTGCAGGTCAGGCCAATGTCTTCAAGGATAGCTTCTGCCAGCTTGCCGGTGATGCCTGCAGGGCGTAGGTCAACCAGCAAGAGGTGCGTATCGGTACCACCACTGATAAGGCTGAGGCCACCTTCAGCCATAGCCTCGCCCATGGCGTGGGCATTAAACAGCACCTGCTGGATGTAATCTGCGAACTCGGGTTGTGCTGCCTCATAGAAGGCAGCAGCTTTAGCAGCAATAATGTGCTCCAGAGGGCCGCCCTGGAGACCAGGAAAGACAGCTGAGTCAAGCTTGCGCTGCCACTCTTCGGTACACAGAACAAAGCCGCTGCGAGGTCCGCGCAAGGTCTTGTGCGAAGTCGAGGTGACGAAATCTGCGTAGGGCACGGGCGAGGGATGGGCACCGGTAGCAACGAGGCCCGCAATATGGGCCATATCGACCATGAGCACCGCATCGACTTTTTTCGCAATGGCTGCAAAGCGCTCGAAATCAATCTGGCGAGGATAGGCAGAGGCGCCCGCGATAATCATTTTAGGCTTGTGCTCGAGTGCCAGACGCTCTGCTTCATCGTAGTCGATGAGTTCTGTTTCTGGATCAAGGCCGTAGTGCACCATGTCAAACCATTTGCCCGAGAAGTTCACGGGTGACCCGTGGGTCAGGTGTCCGCCGGCGTCAAGGCTCATACCAAGCACCTTGTCACCTGGCTTCAAGACAGCATAGAAGACTGCTAGGTTGGCAGAAGCACCAGAGTGGGGCTGGACATTTGCATGGTCAGCGCCGTAGAGGGCCTTAACGCGCTCGCGTGCCAAATCCTCGACGATGTCAACATCTTCACAGCCACCGTAGTAGCGCTTGCCTGGTAGGCCTTCAGCATACTTATTGGTCAAAACAGTAGAAGCCGCCTCGAGCACCGCACGTGATACAAAGTTTTCTGAAGCGATGAGCTCAATAGTGCCCCGCTGTCTCGAGAGCTCTCCGGCCAAGGCATCAGCCAGTTGAGGGTCTTGAGCACGCAGGAATTCGATGTTTGACATAGGTCAGTCATCCTTTCTGTTAAAGATTGATGAAATCTCATTAATAAGCTAAAAGCACTGCGCTTCCTCCCCGCCTTGCACCACCAAGGCTTCGAGAAAACACAGTGCTATCTATCTTACACCTATTGTACGGCGCTAGCACCCTCAAGAACGGGCAAGCGGACGCTTGCTAAAGCTTAGGCGTCCTCAAATTTTGCTACACGACGCGCATGACGACCTTCTGCAAAATCGGTCGTCAAAAACTCTTGCACGATATGCTTATTACTTGCATCATCGACAAAGCGACCAGACAGACACAGCACATTGGCATCATTGTGCTCGCGTGCTAGCTGAGCAAACTCAGGCGTCGTCACGGGAACCGCGCGGATACCCTTCACCTTATTGGCTGCAATCGACATGCCAAGCCCCGTACCGCAAACCAGGATGCCAGCGTCGGCCTCCCCGCGTGCAACCAGCTTTGCCACGATGTGAGCATAGTCAGGATAGTCTACCGATGCCTCATTATCAGGCCCCAGATCCTTAACGCTATAGCCCTGCTGAACCAACCAAGGCTTGAGCGATTCTTTTTGCTCGAAGCCACCGTGGTCAGAGGCAATGGCTATTCTGGCACCTTTGAAGTTTGCTGTCATGGACGCACTCCGCCTTCTACTGTCTTCTACGGTCTTTATTAGTTTTATTCGGCAATCGCTGCGAGAATTTCGGCTTCAGTGACCGTTGATTCACGCACCACTACCGGTTTTTCGCCGGTGCAGACCACAACCGTGGAGCTTGCGCCCACCTTTGTCGTACCGCCGTCGATGGCCACGTTGACATGAGCCTTGATGCGATCTTCAACGTCATCGAAGCTTTCTGGGGCGGGATGTCCGTGGGTATTTGCGCTGGTCGCGAAAATCGGACCACCGGCAGAAACGGCCATTTCGCGCAGAAGCTGCGAGTCGGGACAGCGCAGGCCTACAGTGTCGTCGTCTGCGTTGCGGAACTCGGGCAGGACGCGATCTGAGGCCTTGACGACAATCGTCAGCGAGCCGGGCCAGAACTTTTCTGCGAGCTTAATTGCATATTCAGGGAAATCCTTGCCGTAGACGTAGAGATCATTGGGCGCGCCGACCAGCAGCGGAACGGGCACACCTGGTGGGCGCTGCTTGATGTCAAACAGCTCTTGCGCACCAAAGCAGTTGGGAATTGTTGCACTTGCGCCCAGCCCGTAGACCGTATCTGTGGGAAAGAGCACAACGCCGCCACGGCGTAGTTCCGAAGCGGCGAGATTAACAACCTCTGAGGACGGATCGTCCTGATCAACTCGATACACATTTCTCATAATGAGCTCCCCTTTCAAAGCCTTCTTCTTGCTAAGACAAATCGCTCGCGTCCCGTAAGGTCGCGCTCGACTTCAACCACATCGTATGTATTCAACTGTACCGCAAATTCGGCGGCTGCGTGGACATTTCGCTCGTCGAGTTCCAGAATTAAATATGTAGATTTCTTCATGAACGCCGGAGCCTGCTCGATGATGCGGCGCGCGATATCGAGGCCGTCGCCTCCCCCGTCGAGTGCTAGGTGTGGTTCGTGGTCTGCGACCTCTGTGGGGAGTGCGTCCATCCCCCCCGCCCCTGATGGAATGTAGGGCGGATTGCTGACTATCAGGTCATATGCGTTCGAGTAAAAATGTGGGTGCTCATCGCGTCCTCGCACGCTCGACTGAGCGAATGGGTGCTCAGCACGTCCTCGTCGCAAGATGGGCTCGCTCCCAGCACCCCTTCCTGCGGAGTGTGCTGAGTCACCCACACACTCAGTCTCGCTCTCGTTTCCAGCAGAGAATTCAAATAAGTCACCTCTGAAGGAGTGGAATCTGTCCGCGAGACTTGTATCGGCGGCGTTAACGTTTGCCAGATTGACCGCAGCGGGGCTGATGTCGGTGGCAATGACGCGGGTGTCGAGGCGTTCGTGCGCGATGGAAAGTCCTACGCAGCCGCTGCCCGTACAAAGGTCGAGGACCTGCAACTGCACATCTTCGACGGGCGCTGGCAGTCTGTCGAGGGCGAGCTCTACGAGGATTTCGGTTTCTGGGCGCGGAATCAACACATCTGGCCTGACCTCGAGGGTCAGATGGCGAAAGCCCACTTCGCCGACAATGTATTGCAGGGGCTCGCCTTCTGCACGGCGGCGCACACCTTCACGCAGCCTGTCGCGTTCTACAGGTGATAGTGGCTTATCAAACTGAGTGTAGACTTCGATACGCTCAAGGCCACAGGCATGTGAAAGCAGCCACTCGGTGCTGAGGCGTGCTTGCTCGTCCCCTTTTTGCTCAAGATAGTTGCGCGTCCACTCATGGGCGCGCTTGATGGTCCAGATGTCTGGAGACGGCTGGGTCACCTAGGCTTCCCCGAGTTCTTTGACCAAATGGAGATAGCGTTTGTAACGCTCTTCGTCGATGTCGCCTGCTGCTACC
>WRBW01000017.1 GCA_009784345.1 Coriobacteriia bacterium
GGATATGACTTGGGCGAGGCTCATGCGCTTTTGGCGAAGCGTCTGCCGCAGTTTAGCTATGAAGTCATGGAAATACCGCGCATCGACGTCTCGTCATCTGATATCCGCAGACGCTTTGCACAAGGATTGTCGAATCGCTACTTGATTGGCGAGGAGGTGCAACGCTATGTCCTCGAGCGAGAGCTCTACACCTCCTATGCCTAAGCTCAAAATGAGCAAGCTCACCAATACTATTCCTGAACAGCTGCCCGAGGTCCCGGACTTGGAAAATCCGGACTATGCCGCAATTGCTGCGCGCGCACTGCCACTGCTGAAAGAACGTCTTGATGATTACGGCTACGCGCATAGTCTCTATGCAGCACAGACAGCACGCGACCTTGCCGTCATCTATGCCGCCGAAGGCGTCGACCCGCAAGATGCCTACCTTGCAGCACTGCTGCACGACTGGGATCGTGGTCTTGACCGCGAAACCCTGCTGGCAGAAGCGACGACCATTGGCATCGAGCTGACACCAGAAGTCCTCGCAGCTCCTCAAATCTTGCATGCACACACCGGCGCAGCCCAGGTCAAACACATTTTCCCCAACACGCCAGATTCTATAATCACGGCAATCCGTCACCACACCGTGGGTGACGAAGACATGGACGCACTCGACAAAATCATCTACATCGCTGACATGATTGAGCCAACCCGCGATAGTGCAATTGTGCACACCCTGCGCGAACAGGTGGGAACGGTTGACCTGAACACGCTTTTTTTGCAGGCATATCAAGCAACAATGCTGCATTTGATTCATAATAGAAAGGTCATGCATCCGCGCACAACAGAGGTGTGGAATGCGCTCATCATGAAAGGAATGCCGACGCTTGACTACCACGCAGATAACAAATAACACTCCAGAAAAGCCCGTAGATTTCGACGCCCGTGACCTGGTGAAGGTTGTCTTCGAAGCCGCGCTTGAAAAAAAGGCCACCGACATCATGGCGCTTGATATGAAAGAGCTCTTGGTCGTGACTGACTACTTTGTGATTGCCACGGGCAACAATGACTTGCAGGTCAAGGCGATTGCCAATGAGGTCGAAAAGCAGTTGCAGGAACAGTGCGACAAAAAGCCCGCCCACCGCGAGGGCGTGCAAGAAGGCAAGTGGATTTTGCTTGATTACACCGACATCGTCGTGCACCTCTTCCAGCCTGATTTCCGCGACGAATACCGACTGGAGGACCTCTGGTCGCAGGCGAAAAAGCTGCGTGCCAATGCTTCAAATACCGCGGAGGAGAAACCCGCAAGCCCAGTATCCACAGATGCTGCATCAGATGACACAGCAGGAGACATCGCGTAATGCCTAAGCACATGCTGCAGGTGCGAGCGCGTTATGTGCGCTATGCGGCACACCGGACGCGGAAGCATCCGCGTTTCTCGACTTTGGCACCTGCACTTGCACTGCTTTTCATAGCCATCGTATGGGGCTCGACCTTTGTCCTGAACGCGCTGGCGCTTGAACAGTATCCTCTCTATGCCTTTTTGGCGGTACGTTTTGGTATCGCGACTTTGGTGCTTGTTGCCATAAGTCCCGGCATCCTCAAGAAGCTTACTTTTGACAACGTAAAGCTGGGTCTTGCGGCCAGTATTTTTTTGGCACTGGGTTACGTATTGCAGACGGCCAGTTTGCTGCCTGCTGACATGGGCGGCACAACGCCTGCCCGCAGTGCTTTTCTGACAGGCATCTATGTCATCTTAGTGCCCATATTTCAATCTATCATCAAGCGCAAACTGCCCAACTGGGGCGTACGCGTTGGTGTGATTCTGGCGGTTGCTGGTCTGTGGGTGCTGTCAGGGCTAAGCTTAAGTGGTGGGGGATTATACGACTGGGTGCTGGGTGACACCCTGGTACTGCTTGCTGCCCTTGCTTATACGGCGCACATGCTTATCCTCGGGTTTACGACCCACAAGCATTCGACCTCGACACTTGCGGTCATTCAGCTGGCTGGTATTGCCGTAATTTCTGCCTTTGCGTCTTTCTTGACAGGTGAAGCTGCGGGCATGCCAACAGGTCAGACTGTTTGGCTGGCGATACTTATTACCAGCATCTTTGGATCTTCACTGGCCTTTGTTGTGCAGACCTGGGCGCAAAAGACTTTAGCCCCAGCACGCGTTGCACTGATTTTAGTGCTCGAGCCCGTCTTTGGGGGCATCTTTGGCTGGGGGGCAGCAGGTGCGATTCCCAGTCGCGAACTGATTGGCGCAGTTTTGCTGATTGGCGGTATGCTTTCGGCAGAAATTATCGCTGCCAAACGCATGGAGGACAAGGGCGAAACCTTTGCTCCTGCCTTGCAGGGTATACCTACTATTCCGCGCGCTACCAAAGAGCAGGCCCGCAAGAGGCGAAAACATCAAAGACAGATACGCTGGGCGCAGTCTTGGAAAAGGCGGCGCGGTGGCAGTGGTGATGACTACCAGATTTAGCTGCGTTCGTTGTACTATTACTGGGGTGAAATGAGCAATCTAGGGGAGGGTTCGGAAATGAATTTCGAAACAATCAAGAATAAGGCCATTAACGCACTGCGCTTGAGTATCGAGCTCATACAGGCTCATCCTGTGGCAGCGATACTCTACTTTGTTGGCAGTGCACTGCTGACCATAACGACGCAGCAGGTAGCTTCCGGGGCTGACAGCCTGACCGGGGCTGTTGACTTTTCAGGCATGCTCATTCCGCTGGCAGGTATAGTAATCACGGCTGTTTCTTACTATTTCTGGGCACAGCCCATGCCCTTCAGGGAATTTGCGAGCCGCGCCTTTAAAATGACCGCTTTCCTGATTGGCGTGATACTCACTATTTCAGTAGTCTCCATTCTCTTTGCGCTCGCCTTTGGTGCCGTCTTTCCTGAAGCAGGAAACAGTGCTGCGGGTTCAGCGCTGGGAGCTCTGCTCGCACTGGCTTTATTGGCATTCACGGCAATTTTTGGTGCTTACCTCAGCGTGCTGGCAGCCCGCTTTGTAAAGGGTGCAAGCTTTGGCTTTTCTGTACCGCGCTCTGCTTTCTGGGTTGCTTTCTTCGGGGCAGTAATCACAACCGCTGCAGGCTTGGCCCTCAATACCGTGACAGGCTTTTTTGCCAACCTGCGCCTGATGAGTATGTTTGGCGACCTCGTTTCTGCCGCAGTGGCAACGCTTTACTTTGCCTTTGTCATTGTTGCTTACCTGAAGTATCACGCTGAAGAGCAACAGCACCTGCAGCAGCTGGAAAGTCTCGCAGCTCAGCAGCAGGCTCCTACCCAAGCCAAGCTACCTGAAGCAGAAAAAGATACATCAAGCCAGGGAAAGGTTTAGAGATCTAATGCGCTGCCCCAATTGCGACAATGCGCTCGATGAGCACACCATCTTGTGTCCCTACTGCGACACGGCCATTGACCGCTGCGACTGTCCACCGCAATCTGACGAGATGGACAAAAACCCTATGTCGGGCAAGAACTATGCCATCGTGGTGGTAGGCATCGGTGCTGTCATTATGCTGGGCATCCTCCTCACCACCTTCCTCCGCTAGAGCATGGGCTTGAAGACCGGTATGCACTACGATGCTGATAATCGCGCTGGGTCAGGTAGAGGTAGCCTTGGCAATGATGCTTTAGCGGTTTTTGAAAAAATCAACGGCGGTGGCGGTGGCGGTGATTCGCTTGCGACGGAGTGCGTCCACTAACTGTGGGACTCCCATTTCTGCGTAGCCATCAATGTCACGGGCCTGGATGGCGTGACAGACCTCGAAAGTTTGCAGGGCAACAGCACTAAAGACTTCCCAGCGCTGGCGCCCACCTTTGCCAGCAAAGCAGGCTGCGGTCTTATCTGACAGGTCATCTGCCTTGCATACTTCCAGAAAGTCAATTAGTTGCTGCTGGTAGTCTGCGCGAAAGCCGTTAGTAAGAGCCGCCATCATGTCGACCCATTTCTTGACGCTCATGCCGTCAAAGAGCAGGCGGATACGCATGTGGTACCTGATGGACAGCTTACAGAGAGTCTTGGTGCGTCTGTCGAACATCCTTTGCGCAAAATAGTCGCGTACATACTGCAGGGCTTTTTCATCATCATGGGGTAGGTGTTTGCCCCGCGCGTCTTGTTGTCTATAGGACACAGGTTTATAGACATCATGATAGACAACGGCTGTCTTAACCCGGGGACTTTGCTTGTGGGCAATATCAAGAGCCGCCATAACATGTCCCCAGGTCGTGGCTGAACGGTGGTAGATATGGTTTTCCTCGACCGTCGCCATGGCAGCAAGTTCGGGATAAAGCTGCTGGAGCGCACCCCAGTCCAGCAGATAGTTGAGAAAGGCACTCGAGTCATAGCCAGCAGTCATGGCGCGGGTGAATTCATTGTCAATGCGCTCACGGCTCAAGTGAGCCAACATATCACGGGCAACCATGTCGCGTATCAGCAATTCAGTTTCTGGTGCTACTGAGAAGCCCAGCTGTGCGGCAAAGCGCGCAGCGCGCATGATCCGCAGGGGGTCTTCAGCAAAGCCAGCCCCCGCGTGGCGCAAGACACCTTTGGCAAGATCAGTCAGCCCCGTACCCGTCGGGTCAAGTACGACTTGTGTGTCGGGACATAAATACAGCGCGTTAATGCTAAAGTCACGACGTGCTGCGTCCTCATCCACCGTCGTATCAGGTGAAAAGTCAAAGCTGAAGTCAGTATGCCGGTCCCCAGTCTTGAGCTCGCGACGGGCTAGTGCGTACTCTTCGCGCGTTTCAGGGTGCAAAAAAACAGGAAAGGCGGCGCCAACTTGATGATAGCCCGCGGCCAGCATGTCATCTACCGTCGCACCAACAACGACAAAATCGCGGTCATGAGCGGTCTGGGGCACAGCACCCTGGCAGGTCTGGTCAGACTCCGCCAAAATGAGGTCACGCACATATCCACCAACGATGTAGCTTTTCATACTATTATTATAGGTGTCTTTTTCGCCCATGCTTGGCGTTTTCGATTCCGTCTGAGAGGATTGCCCATGCACGCATCTACCCCGAAGGACTCGACGCAGGAATACATCATGATTACCGGTGCGCGCGAGAACAATCTGCGCAACATTAATCTGCGGATTCCCAAAGGTAAGATTACGATTTTCACAGGAGTCTCGGGCAGTGGGAAGTCTTCTGTCGTGTTTGACACCATCGCGCAGGAGGCTGGTCGTCAGCTCAATGAGACCTTTCCGGCTTTTACGCGCCTGTATATGCCGCGCTACAGCCAGCCTGACGCCGACAGCATCGAAGGGTTGGCGACAGCGATTACCATTGACCAGAAGCGCCTGGGTGGGACGGCGCGTTCGACCTTGGGCACGATTACTGATATCAATGCGCTGCTACGGGTGCTTTTCTCGCGCTACAGCGAGCCGCGAATTGGCTATGCCAACGCCTTTTCTTTCAATGATCCCATGGGGATGTGTCCGCAGTGCGAGGGTATTGGCAAAATATTGACGCTCGACATTGACAAGGCTCTTGACCCTGAAAAGTCACTGAACGAAGGCGCGATTTTGCTGCCGGGGCACAAGCCGGGCAGCTGGTTTTGGAAATTCATCGTCAGCAAGGGGAACTTTGACCCCGATAAAAAAATCAAGGACTACAGCAAGGCAGAATATGACCGCCTGGTCTACCAAGAGGCAGAAAAGGTCACGGTGGGCGTTGGCGACAATGAAATGAACACGACCTACGAGGGCCTGGTCCCGACCTTCATCCGCAAAAACGTCAAGTCTCAGTATGAGCGCAGCGAGGCCACGGTCAAAAAGATGGCAGAGTTCACGCGCTCTGAGGTCTGCCCGCTGTGCGAGGGCAAGCGTTACAGCCCGCGCACCCTTGAGGCAAAGCTCGGCAGTCAAAACGGCAGCTACAACATCTATGACCTGACGGCCCTGCAGCTAACTGAACTAGTCGATGTACTGCAGACCTTGGACGAAAACCCGGCGACCAATCCCATTACGAAAAGCGTGGCGGAGCGCGTCCAGAACCTGATAGACATAGGACTTGACTACGTGACCTTAAGCCGCGAGACATCAACCCTTTCGGGCGGCGAGTCCCAGCGTGTCAAGATGATTAAAAACCTGTCGAGCGCACTGACAGGTCTGTGTTACATCTTTGATGAGCCCAGCATTGGCCTTCATGCCCGCGACGTACACCGCTTAAATGACCTGCTGATAAAGCTACGCGACAAGGGCAATACGGTCCTAGTGGTAGAACACGACCCCGATGTCATGAAGATTGCTGACTACCTGGTTGATATGGGGCCACATGCTGGCAGTCAGGGTGGACACATAGTTTTTGAAGGCAGTTTCGAGCAGCTGAAAAGCGCTGACACCCTGACTGCGCAATTCTTGAACCTGAACACAGCAATCAAGGCTGACCCGCGCAGGCCTGGCGAATTTATCGACAGTACGCCCAGCAGCTTGCACAACTTGCAAGATGTTGCTTTGTCAGTGCCACGCGGCTTGCTGACGGTCATCACGGGGGTGGCAGGTTCAGGCAAAAGCACCCTGGTCAATGAGGTCTTTGCCCGCCAACACCCTGATGTGGTCAGTATCGACCAGCGCGGCATTGCGGCAAATGCGCGCAGCAATTCTGCGACTTTCACCGGCATCATGGACCGCATCCGCAAGCTCTTTGCCGATGCCAACGGTGTGGGCGTGGGGCTCTTTAGCTACAACAGCGAAGGTGCCTGCCCAATGTGTAAGGGTACCGGTGTTATCGAAATAAACCTGTCATTTATGGACGTGCTCACCCAAACCTGTCCTGAATGCAAGGGTAAGCGCTACAAAAAGGAGGTGCTGGACTATCAGTTCCAAGGCGTCAACATAGTGGAGGTCATGGACATGACCATCGCCGATGCGCTCGACTTTTTTGATGATAAATCCATTAAGACGAAGCTGAAGGGCGTGCATGATGTGGGGCTTGCCTACATGACTCTGGGCCAGCCGCTGTCGACGCTTTCAGGCGGTGAATGTCAGCGCCTCAAGCTCGCTAAAGAGCTGCGGCAAAAAGGTGGCATCTACATTCTGGATGAGCCGACGACCGGCCTTCACATGAGCGACACGCAGGTGATTATTGACAATCTGAACCAGCTGGTCGACCAGGGCAACACGGTGATTGTGATTGAGCATAACTTTGACATTATCAAAAATGCTGATTGGATTGTCGACATGGGTCCTGATGGTGGCACGCGAGGCGGACAGATTTTGTACGCAGGACCGGTGGCGGGGCTTAAAAATTGTCCTGAGTCAATAACCGCTCGATATTTATAAATACAGGAGGAGTGCGTCCATGAATCTCAAAAAATATTGCTTGCTGCTCCTCCTGCTTGTGACCACCTGTTTTCTGATTGCCTGTTCGGGTGATGGCTATAAGACAATCGACGCAGCAGAAGCAATCCGCATCATGGAGGCGCAGCCTAATGCACTTATCGTTGATGTGCGCACTCCTGAAGAGTTTGCCCAAGGACACATTCCGGGGGCAATTTTGCTGCCCGACTATGCGATAGCGGGACAGGCATCAGAAGTCCTGCCTGACAAAAAGGCGACGATATTGCTGTACTGTCGTAGTGGTAACAGAAGTGCTCATGCTGCTGCAGCTCTTGTTCGGATGGGATACACCAAAGTCTATGACTTTGGGGGACTCAACACCTGGACCGGCGAGCTGGTTACCCCCTGAGGAATCGACGGTATTTGTGCATGGCGCTGTGTTACATTGTATAAGGCATAGACACGCACGGGTTACCAACGAGCAAAGTGGGGGCAACATGGAAGAAGAAAGCATACCAGACCAAGCCATAGAGCAAGACGGCACGCATCCCTATGACAAGCGCCTGGTCATAGTGACCGGCATGTCAGGGGCGGGACGCTCGCGCGCACTGGCATCCCTCGAAGACTTCGGTTATTTTTGCGTCGACAACCTGCCGCCACAAATGATTCCGCAAATTGCCCAGTTGGCAGAAATCGATAATCCCCAGTTCGCACGCATCGCCGTTGCCTGTGACATCCGCGGGGGCGAGCTCTTTGAATCATTGCTGGACATGCTCAACAGTCCTACTTTTACGACCCCGCATGCAGTCTTGTTCCTGGATGCCAGTGACAAGGTCTTGCTCAACCGCTTCAAGGAATCGCGACGCCGTCACCCCCTCGAAGACAGCCGCACAAACCTCAAGCGCGCCATCGAGCTTGAACGCGAAATCCTCGAGCCCCTACTGGCCCGCGCAGACCAGGTTATCGATACCAGTATGCTGCGCGCATCAGAGCTCCCCGCACGCATTCAATCTGACTTTATCACCAGCCGTGTTGTCAGCGAGCTGTCGATACTAGTCAGCTCCTTTGGCTTCAAATACGGCATTCCGTCTGACGCAGACATTATGTTTGACGTGCGCTTTTTGCCCAATCCCTACTGGGATCCTGACCTGCGCCCCTTAAGTGGCAAAGACGCAGCCATTAGCCAGTTTGTCCTAAGCCGCCCAGAGACTCAGGAATTCCTTGAGCGCTGGGTAGACCTGCTGCTGACTACCATCCCGCACTACATCGCCGAAGGCAAGCTAGCCTTAAATATCGCCATTGGATGCACGGGCGGCAGGCACCGAAGCGTCTGCCTGTCTGAAGAAACGACCAGAAGGCTCAAGGCAGCGGGCTATCAGGCCACCTGTATGCACCGCGACATCATGCGCGACGGCGAACAGCACGACCAGTAGGCCCAGGCCACAGCACGGCTTCAGTTCGCAAGCAACAAAGCATTTCAATAAGGATAGCTAGGAACAAGATATGAGTAATTCACCGCTAAAGAAACCCAAAACAGGATTTGAGCCAGCCACAAAGCAAAGCGAGGTCGCCCAGACCTGCAGCAGCGTCTGCGAAAGCCCGTGTCAGCTCTCTGACCACAAGCTTGTCGCCATTGGCGGCGGAACAGGTCTTCCGCTGGTTCTGTCTGCTGCGCGCTCGCTGGGGATGGCCCCGACTGCAGTTGTCAGCATGGCAGATGACGGAGGCTCGACGGGCAGGCTGCGCCGCGAACTGGGCATGCTTCCGCCGGGGGATGTGCGCAACTGTCTGACGGCCCTTGCGAGTCCAGAAAAGGCGGAGTTCGCCCATTTAGTTGACTACCGCTTCACCGAAGGGGAGGGCATATCAGGCCATTCCTTAGGTAACTTGATGCTTGCGGCAGCAACTGACGATCTGGATTCTTTCGAGCAAGCCGTCAAATTGTTTGAGGACATGCTAGATGTTCAGGGTCGTGTCCTACCTTCAAGCTTTGAGCCGCTGGTACTACACGGCTTTGACCTCGACGGTGAAGAAATATACGGACAGGCATCCTTGACCTGCTCAACTACCGCCATAGCGACGGTAGAAATCAGTCCCAAAAACCCTGCTGCAAATCAAGAGGCGGTGGACGCACTCCGCCAGGCAGATACGATTGTTATTGCCCCAGGCTCACTGTTTTCGAGCATCGTGCCAAACCTGTTGATTCCCGACATTGCCGCTGCCATTCGCGATAGTAGCGCGCGGGTTATTTACTGCTGCAACGTTGCGAATATGAAGGGCGAGACCGCAAACTTTACTGCGCTCGATTACATTACGACGCTGGCACACTACGGGCTAGAAAAGCGTGTCAATGCGGTGCTGCTGCCTTATAGCATGCATGATGATGAGGTTGTTGCGCGCCTTGAGGCAGACGGAATTCAAGTGGTAGTGACCGCTCTTGCCTCTGCCCATAACCCCCAGCATCACGATGAGCACAAGCTGGCGAGCGCGCTGCCTGCACTGACGCAGACGCCCTGCGATCATCTGGGTCAAGAGGGCTAGAGCAGCATGTCTTTTACCGCAGAAGTCCGCGATGAGCTGTCGCGCCTTGAACAAACGCGCGAATGCTGCAATAAGGCAGAGCTCTCAGCCCTGCTGCGCCTTGATGGCACCGTGACACGCACTGGTTCTGACCAGTATCGTCTCGAGGTATCGACAGAAAACGCTCAGGTGGCCAGGCGCATTATTCGGATGGTGAAAAACCTGTACGGCATTAAACCAGAGCTCACGATGCGGCGCAACGTCTTGCATAAGACCAATAATTACCAAATCACGATACCCAACCAGCCACGTCTTGAGGCAATCTTGCTGGAGCTGGGACTTGCGGGTACGGTCTACCTGAGCGGCAATATTGAGCCTGCGCTAATCAAGCGCGAGTGTTGCTCGATGGCCTATTTGCGCGGTGCATTTTTAAGCGCTGGCTTTATTGCGAGCCCCAAAGGCGATTTTCATTTTGAGATTCGTACGCACACTCAGGCGCTTGCACAGGAACTTGCCGCACTGATGGCGCGCTTCAATATCGAGGGGCGTGTGATCTCGCGTCGTGACACCTGGACAGTTTACCTCAAGGGCGCTGAGCCCATTATTAACTTTCTGGCCCTAGTAGGTGCGCACAATGCCCTGCTCGAGACGGAAAACGTGCGCATCATCAAATCCTACCGCAACGATGTTAACCGCCGCGTCAATGCAGAGATCGCCAATCAAGCTAAGGCCAGCGAGGCTGCCCTGTCACAGCTCGAAGACATTCGCGTGATTGACAGTGCTGTTGGCCTCGACAGTCTAGCACCGGCACTGGCTGATTTTGCGCGCCTACGCATGCAAAACCCTGATTTGTCGCTGCGTGAACTGGGGGAAGCGTCAACACCGCCGCTCTCGAAGTCTGCCGTCAATCACCGTATGCGTCGCCTCCATGACAAAGCCCAGCGCATCAAATTCGAACAGAGCACTACATCCTGAGCGGCATGAAGGATCTTTCGAGCACTAACGCTGGGCATACCTTGCACCTGTGCCTTGCGGCACAGGACTTGTACCTGGCGCATAACGCCCGAAAGTCAAAACCATCCAAATGTGACATCACCGTCATTGCGGCCCCCGAACCGCAATCTAATCGTCACCTTTTGGTATCGCGTCAGCACCTTTGTCGCTCATGACGAACCCTGCGTGCCTCCATAACGGGTGTGTCTCGGTGATTCGCACCCTTCGGTCGTGAAGCACAACCTCACATTCCACTCCCTAGTGTCAATGCAGTCTAAGGGATGTGTGTTTGTGTGGTGTCGATATGTAATAAATATTTAATATCTGCGATTTTCATTACATTGTGATAGCTTGAATTCAATATGCGATGAATAAGTACTATTTGAACATGTGAATTGAAAGGCACCGCCATGATGAAATCATTACGTAGATTTCCGCACGGACCCCCATCAAGCCATGCATCACCACACAGTAGTGTGCGCAGATATATTGCTTTCTGCCTCGTTTTTCTCATGTTCTTCACTAGTGCTCCTACCCACCTGTTTAGCGGTGGGTTTTTCAATTCTTGGGACGGCATTGGTGCTGTCCAGGAAGCTAAAGCAGCTGAACACCGCCGCGAACGTCGAGAAGAAGGCTTTTGGCCTGCACCAGACGACTTTTACTTTAGCGAAGAATCAATATCAGAACTGTCACATCTCGAGCTTGTCGAGATGTCAGTTGATTCAAATATTTACCACGATCCCGAAACAGGTGAAGAAACTCAAGAATTCTTTTCATTGCCCGTACGTTTCGAAGATGACGAAGGTAATCTTATTGAGAAAGATCCTTCACTTATTGCAAGCGACCTTGAGGGTATTGCTTATGAAACAGCAGCAGGCTCTGCAATTAATCACTTCCCTGAGATAATTGACTCACATTCACCTTTTGTACTTTCCTACGAAAACTACGAGATTAGCTTTACCTTGCTAGTAGATGATGAGGTCACGCTAGGCGAAGTAGAAGATATTGAGTTTATTGACCCCTTCGGAGGGGTAGGAGATAGGCCCTTAGCTGCCATTTATGAAATAACAGAAGATAAGTCCTTTAGAGTGCAATCAACTGATATTGGCATTAAGAGTGAGTTCATTTTAGAAACCATACCTGAGACCAATATCTTTACTTATGTCCTCGAGCTTACAGGGCTGCGAGCTGAACTATCAGAAGAAACAACCTCAGTTCTTATGTTCTGTCTAGAGGGCTCTTCTGAGGCACCCATCGCTGTTATCCCCGAAGGTATCATGTGGGATTCATCTTATGACGGGTCATATTCAAACGAAATAGCATATGTTCTTACTCGCATTTCAGAAGGCAAATACTATTTAAGCCTTGTTGTTTGCGAATTCTACCTCAATTCTGAAGAGAGGGTTTATCCCGTCACCGTTGATCCCACTTTTGCATGGCAAGGAACCGCGGCAAGCAACATTCAGTGGTTTTCAACTAATTGGGTTAGAAATGGCACTGATGCTAGTTCTGTGGTGGGAAATACCAATTCGATGCCTTTTGGTAGAGGTGCTTCCACTGGACGTGTTCACCGTTCTTTTGTTCAGGCTGGAGCAAATTTTACCAACAATATTAGGGGAATGTCTGTTACCTCTGCACGCTTGGAGCTAACCCAAAGAACCCAGACATCTGGTCTTGTTGTGCAAGTACACCGCGTAGCTGGAACGCTTCCAGCCGGCGGTGTCGGGGTGCTGACTTGGAATAATGCTCCAGCCACAGCTAGTATTAGAAATATCAACACTGCAGGGGCTCGCTCCGTTCACAACGTTGACGTGACTGCATGGGCACGTGGCGTTGCCAATAACACGGTGTCAAACCAAGGATTTATGATTCGAGCAAATAATGAAACTCAATACGGAGAGTTTTACGGTGCGAACAACGCCAATTCAGGTAGACGCCCAAGGCTCGTGGTGACGCGTGTTGCTCCCCCAACAGCACCAACTGCCGTTTTCATAGGCACTCAGTTCTGGCGACCAGGACAAGCTAATCCCACGCTTACCTGGGGTGTTATCAATGCAGCTGCTGGCTTCAACCGTGCAGAGTACCGCATCGTACAAGGAACTGTTTCAGGTGGTGCGCACGTTGCCAGTGGTACAGCTCACACAGGATGGATACATTTTACTCCTGGTCAAACCATACCTATTCCTGCAGCAGCAAACGGTTGCGTTCAAGTTCAAGTAAGAGGCATAGACAATACGGGCGTAGCAGGACCACACGGCTTTGCGTGGCTCCATATTGCCAGAAACGCGCCGACCTTTACCTTGGGAACAATTAGACCTCCCACAGGACTTCAGCCTTCAGGGAGGTTCTACTTTAATGACTCTCGAAGACCTAACCTGCAATTAACCAACCTCTTTAGCGACATGAGGTGCAGCTCAACGCAGGTGACAAAAGAGGGTCAAATCATTAGACCAGACGGTATTGTGGGCCCGTGGCGTCACATATCGACTCATGCAGGAAATGTCCACAGTGTGGAAAACTATCTCCCAACCAGCTTTAGCAACGATTTCATTGTTGGATATAGTAATCCACATAGAATTCAAGTTAGAGTCAGAGATCAGGCTGGTCACATTAGCCAATTGAGACATTGGGAGTATTTCTTTGACGCATCGAATCTCGAAATAAGAGAAGTTGAGCTGCAAGGTGCACTAGAGTCTGGATGGTTTAATCACACTGAACTTCCCGACTTGATATGGTCAGGGCTCTCACATACCTTTGATGATCGTGACTTGCCCTATATGACAAGGCTCCTCATCTCAAGGAACCGCAACCCAGAATCACTTCGACTCATCAATCCGATACCTCTTACAGAATTTAGTCATGACAGCACAGGAACGGCTCCAATCCCTGTCGAGCTCTTTGCAGATGGGGTGCCAGAAGGTATAAATAATCTCTACATAGTGGCAGAAAACGAAAATGGCCGTGTTTCGGGAGCCATCAATCTGCGCTACAGCGTTGACACGATTGCGCCTGAGCTCCGTCTAGATGTAAGGCGCCCCCAATACAGCGGTGTTATTGCGAGCAGCAATTATCACTACCATGCCGATGCTGCACAAGTCGTGCATGGGGAAGTCTATGTCGACACAATCATCAAGAATGAACAAGACGGCGTCACCAGTGGCTTTACGGGTGGCGTACTTCGAATAGAGGCTCTCGATGGAACCGTCCACCTTGAAGTGGGTCTTGACTATTCGCTCGACTCTCAAGTGAGTATCGATACGAGGAAGCTTGAGCACAACCTGCGAAACGGGATATACCGTATGGTCTTTACTGGTCAGGATAATGCGGAAAATGTCGCTGAGCCGGCAGTCGTATATTTGAATATCCAAAACCTGCATCCAGCACCCCGTGTAACTGGCATTTTTGGTGAAATGAATCCGATAAATAACACGGGTGATTTCTTTATGTCGTGGTTTTTTGCTCAAGGTGGGGAGCAGCAAAGATCCGGTATTGAATGGGCAGTTGTGCCGTCAAACTTTGACCTTGACGACGAAGACGGTGTGGCAGCACTCTCATGGACACGTGTTGAAGAATCCAGAAACAGGGGATCATTTAGGGTCATTACCCCACTTGATGAACAAGGTAACCCTCTTGAGGGAGTTTTTAGACTCCTTACAAGAGCTATACCAGCAGATCTCCTTGAGCTTCCCGGGCATATTGCGAAAACTGATTTGAAGGTTCATTTAACGAGTCCAAAGGTTGTGCTATCGGGCTTTGAAGCGGGAATTGTCCGGGGTAGCATTTCAGGACCCTATTTCGTTGACTATCAAATCAAGCTGAAAAAAACGGGGCAGCCAGAGAGTAAATTTGTTCAAGTATACTCGGGTTATCACGAGGTCATTGACTGCTCTTTGGGATATGTAGATATTGCCTTGCTCGATGTTGGGCAGTCATATACGCTCAGGGTGCTTACGCGTGATGCTGCAAACAACCGCGCGTATGATGAAATCAATGTCATAAATCTTGTATCAGCAGATGACCTTAATGAAAGATCTGGCATTGGATTGCAGCCTTTCGCTTCTCTAGGTGAAAGAAAACCAGTTGCAGTAACGATGAATTTCGACAGATTCATCGCGGATTCCCATCAAGATCATTTTGAGTGGTTCTTGGGGGGCGTACCAACGCAGTCATTGGTCTCAGGCAACACGCCTCCTACATTTGCTGCAGATTTTGAAGATTTGATGAAATTTGACGAGGGTAGTTACCACAGCATTTTCGGCACAAATACTGTTCGAGACCAATGGGTGAATTCAACGCCTGACGGGGTTGGGACTACCGCCCCGATTATCGAGGGTGTGAAACTAGCATTCGAAGATATGAGTGACTTTGACACGACTTTTGGGATTGCGCTAGGAGAAGACGGCACTTTTTCTGCGGTGTCACAAGCAGCATATTTGCAGACTCCACGAATAAACACCTCACTGCCTTTTACGCAGTTTAGTCTTTCATACGAGCTCAGTCCGGGTGCAGACCTCAGCATCTATGCTTCCATTGACGGCTCTGAGTGGCAAGAAATTGCTCAAGATCGCATGTGGGCACTTTCAGCTGACAGTTACCGCAGCTTCGCAACCTGCGTCTCGCTTCGATTTGTCATTGATGCCAGTAATGAGAACTGCCGTGCTGCGATTTCAAATATTACCTTGGCTCCAATCTTTGTCGCACCTGACGTGTTTACCATTGACTTTCTAAGTGGAACCACTCCGTCAATCTTTAACGCGCGCGACAGGGTAGACTACCGAACTCATTTTTACTGGGTTAGTGCGGACCTGAAGCCAGCTGATCTTATCTACGACATTTTCTACATTCATGACAGTGGCTCTGGTAATACTCACGAGGCAGACACTTCATTATGGACACAAATTGCATCGAGTCTCACGAGCAGTTCATTTGCATCCTCAAATTTTGAGTACGCACACGAGATTCACTACAAGGTGCGCCCTGCAAGAATTGCATGGCTTGATGGTGAAATAGTTAGGCACAGGGCAGGAATTCCGTCAAGCTCAGATACTTCTGCTGCCGCTGATGAAAATGAGCTAACAAAGCGCCTAGGGATTCAAGATTATTGGGCTTACGAGTCAGTGGACACACCAGTGGGTTCAGCGCAGGTGGAAAAATCTGCCGGAAACCTTGTTTATCAGAACAGTGATAGATTGTTTGACTTTGACCCCATGCTGCAAGCAGGCATCACCAGAACCTACAATTCGCAGTCGTCACTTATTTCGTCATTTGGACTGGGGAGTGATTTCTCCTATAACCTTGAGCTCATCAGGCAGCAACACAATTGGGAGCTTGCAACTGATAGCGATACAGGCTACAACTACATCTTTAGGGATGAAACAGGGACGCTGCGCACCTTTGTTTATAATGCGCAGCAAGACAGCTATTTCACCTATGACTCGATGAGAATTCGTCTGGAAAAGATGGATGAACCCATTAAGGTAAAGGCGTACACGCAGCTCACATCTCCGGGTATACCGAATGTGTATGAAATGATGCTTGTTGGGTACGTTATTACATCATACATGAAGAAGGAGTACTGGTTTGATCAAGGTGGCAAGCTTTTGCATGCTACAGAAAAAGTGGGTCAGTTGTTAGCGCCCATACCAGAGGGTCACAACTACCGAACCGCCGATCACTTGATACCTAGTATGACCTTTGCTTACTGTGAAAGCACGGGTCTCTTGGGTTCTATGACTTCAAGAGCCTTGAGAACTATTTATTTTACGCACAACGATCAAAGACTCGTGAGTAATGTGTGGCTTCCAGACAGAACGGTAATCTCCTACAGCTACCAAGACAAGCGACTTGTCGAGGTTAGGCAGCACGCTGGGCACCTGAGCCCTCAGGACTTTGATAAAAGAGTTGTGCCTGAACACGACTGGGAATTCGATATTGTTCATTCTTACAATTGGCGGGCCATTACTCTGCTTCAGAGATTAGGTATAGGTGAAGGCAGATATCTCAAGACGGGCATAAATGGGATTGTGCGCTACTTGCCCAATTGCAGAAGCTACACACCTCGCTCTTGGCTCACTTATGAACGCGCACAAGGAAACGAGCAGCTTGTCCGCTTGGTTTCAGTAGAAAACTCGCTGGGAGACCAGCTGCACCTTACTTATGAATCATCACGTGACTTACAAGGCAGACTGACGGCAGTAACCTATGCTCATAGAACCTTTATCGGCGGCCCCTCCCTCAATAACGCCACGCGCGGTGAAGTGGCGGTTACCAGAACGACAGCGAATTACTTTGGCAACCCGATAAGGGTCGAGGCGGGCACTTTGCGAGATTTGTGGGACAACCGTGCCCACACTACAACAAAAGAATGGTGGAACTATCTCTTGAGGTCCACCACAAGGACCGTAGAGTACCACGTCCTCGATGATGATCAGATTATCGATATAAGGTTTGGCACTACGGTCACCAGAACGGAATATGACTTGTCTTTGCAGCTGCCACGAGTAACACGGGAGTGTAGTGGTGTTACAGTAAATAGGAGCTTTCAGGCATCAGGAATAAACTCTGAAGAGGTGACAGCAGAAATAACCTGTAACGGTCAGGGCACAATTGAGTCACATTTCGAATTCTGCTTTGATGATGACGGCTTTGAGGTGCACTTTGCAGACATTTCATTTGAAACAACCACAACCCGCCACTATGTCGATGGATTCCTGTCGCTTGAAAGGTCATACTTGCAGCGATTTGTTGACGGTGTCACAGACGGAAACCCTGTCCCTTCAAACCAAACCAATTTCACTTACGATGAATTTGGAAATGTTACTAGAGAAGAGCGTATTGAGTTTGGTTCGCCTCAGAAAGAAACAGTTACCGAGCGAACCTTCCATTTCAGTGGCAGACTACAAAAAGAAGTCACGGCAACGAGGGTCAACGGAGTCCTTCACGAGAGAAGATCGGTAGAAAACACCTACGATTGGCACGGTAGGCTGCTCAGTTCAACTACAACCGAGCCCTGTGGTGCGACTTCAACCACTTCGACCGTCTACTATAACGACGGCTTGGTTGCGCGTCAGACAGATGAAAATGGCATCACCACCTATTTCGAGTACGATGTTGGAAATAGAGTCATTTCTCAAAGGGTCGTTACTCCAACGCGTGACGGTCGGGTTATACCTGATCAGGTGACTACTACGAACTATGGTGTAGCAACGGCTGATTTGAATGTGCCACAAGGGCTGCAAACGCTTAGAGGTCTTCGAACGACCACGGTAACCGACCCAAGCGGGCTTGTCACGAGGTCGTTTGTAGACGCTCAAGGCAGGACGGTACGCGTGCAGGCATCAGGCCTCAACACCGATACCACCTACACTATATGTGGCAGACCTTTTGCTGTTGCGGTAAACCCGGTAACGGCACCTTCAAACGACGCTCATGTAACTCTCGCACTCTTTGACAGAGCGGGTAATCAGGTGCATAGCATTGAGCGTCCGCTGGTCGAGTGGTGGATTGATGAAGATTTTGATTGGTGTGGGGTAGACCTGCCAGATCCTGACAATTACTACGATCTCACTATGGGCGTAGGCGGTAACAGCATTTGGTCATCGAAAGAATTTGACGCTTTTGGACGAGTGATTGCAGAAACTGACGGAATGAGAGCCGCGACACATCTAAGCTATGACGCACGCGGTGAAGTGTCTCAGGCGATCTTGCCAGAGGCATGGCATGTTTTGCCAAATGCTGATAATTGGGTGCAAGAATCCGCTTCAGTAAACATCAATCACGAAGAGATAATCGATGGTGGCACACAAACAACGACTACAAACGCTCTTGGCTTTGTTTCGCGCGTCACAAGAGATGCCAGTGGCAGAACGCTTGCGGTGACCGATTACGGCAGACCGCTCGATGCAATCGCGAGGACTGAGCTTGACCATTTATTCCCCGCGTCAATCTCAACAATCTCACGCTACAATGAACTAGGTCAACTAGATCGTCAGACCTTCAGTAATGGCAATTTCAGAGCCTATTTCTACGACCTCAATGGCAACCTCACAAGAACTGAGTGGTGGGTGGCAGGAGCAACTGAAGCTGCCAACACGCTTCAAGCGACAGAAGTGCGCGCCTACGACAATCGCAATAGACTGATTTTCATAACAGACTACCGAGGAGCAGTCGCACCTCAAAATGTCATTTACCACCAGCATTTCGAATACGACATCAAGAATCGACTCGTTTCGAGCTTTGAAGGACATCAAAGACCTGATGTCATCACTGCTTCCATGCGCACACACTTCCGTTTTGACCGTGGCGGCAGGATTGCATCTGTCGACTTGCCTAGGCTAAGCCCTCATGGGGTGGCACTCTTCTCTAGTCCAGGCGTTCAAGTTCTGGGCTATGATTATCATTTCGATAACTTTGGGAGACTTTCAAGAATTTCTGCGCGGGTAAATCAGGGCAATGGATCAGTAGCACTTACCCTCAGAGCCTACGCCTACGATCGTTGGAATCGTGTCTCAGAAGTCAGGGACTTCAATCTGGCAAGGCAGGACGGAACATCTATTCTCAGGCGGCACATCTTTGATGACTTTGGGCGTGTTACCAATATCAATTATTCTTTCAGCTTGCTGCCTAGACAACCGGCATTAGGTGCATTCGAGACCTTTAGCTATCAATTCGACAAGAATAGCAATATCATCTCAGAACGTCATGTCCTAGACCTTGTGGGAACGTCAGCACATGATGAGACGCGCAGCTACACCTTTGATTCCATGGGCAGACTAGTCTTCTCAGAATCAAACCTGCAGGGCGAAACTGCCTATGGATGGGACAAGGCTGGTAACAGACGTTATGTCCACGGTTCCGAAGGAATTGAATGGTCTGACTTCAACGGTCTGAATCAGCTGACTACAAAGCGTGCTCCAGCTGGTACAGTAACTTATTCCTATGACCGTAATGGCAATAAGGTGCGCGAGCAAGGACCTGGATTTGCAAGAGAGTTTTCCTACAATGTCTGTAATCGCCTGGTAGAAGTAAGGGCGGGTGCAACAACAGGTAGCCTTGCCACCATAAACACCAATACCTTCAGGGGTGATGGTCAGCGCATTTCAAAAACTGAGCTGGGCAGAACTGTTAACTACACTTATCAAGACGGAGCCGTACTTTATACAACGGGCACAAATAATCAGCTGATAAACTTCCACCTGAAGGCTCCAGATGGTGCCCTTATCAGTATGCTGCATGCTCAAAACAGGGGAAATATTGCAAGTAACTTCACTACAGACATTCGCAGGTCAACAAGCACTGTTCTGTGTGATAAGGGACAATTCTTCACAGGATTTAGGTATAGTGATTTTGGTGAAACCACAAGACTTGTTGATACCTATGAGCACATTGAGATTGCTTACACGGGAGGTATCTGGGATCAGAGTACTGGACTCTACTACCTCAATGCGA
>WRBW01000018.1 GCA_009784345.1 Coriobacteriia bacterium
GCATCAGGGTTCTTTTTCGGTCCATTGCGTACAAAGAACTCGCAGTGCAAGCAGGCATGCTTCAGCGCAGCATCGCGGTCAATATTGGGCTCGAAGACAAACTTCGCATCCCAGGTAGGTTTATGTTCCGGGCGCGTGCATATCGCAAACTTGCAGATAGACGGGCACATGTCGAAGTCCGTCACCGCATGCTGGCAGTAGAGCTGGATTTCAGGCGCGCAGTCACGAATGCGCCAGCAAACGCTGGGCGTGACATCAGACACCTGATTCAGGACAGCCGGCGGCGGCGTAGTCGGGTTATTGGGCGGAACCGAATGCGATATCGGCAGACGGGTCACGCCGTCCATCGCGGGGTTGCCTGCTAACCCTTGCTGCTGTTCGTTTTCAGTCATCGCCAATCCTGTTCATTTCGTGCGCATAATCGTCTCTTGTACTATACCCTACTAGCGTCCGCGTTCTATCAGTCAACATAAACTTCAGAGGTCTGCGGGATACAATCTGCACATACCCCATCTCTTCAAGTCTCGCAAGATACTTTCGAGCTGCCGACTTGCTGCGGCTTATCAGTTGCGCAAGCTGCTCAAGTGTTGCGGCTGGTACAGTTGCGAAGAGCTGCACCTGCAAGAGACCGTAGATGATTGCCTTTTCTCTGTCATTTGTTAATCCCAGTTGCTCGATTGAGCCGAGCCCCTCTGTTAAGAGCCTGTCCTTCTCTACCAGTTCGTCGACAAGGCCTTCCTGTGCGCTCAGAATTATTTCCATCATTACGATGATAAAGTAAGTGGCCTCCCCGTGATTAAGTCGGTCTTCAACTTCTTCAAAGGCCTTGTAATATTTGTTTACGTTTTCTGCAATAGACTTAGAAACCGAAAGAGCAGTCGCCATTGACAAAGGCTCGCTTAGGTAGAGGGCGAGCAAAAAACGTCCGGTTTTGCCATTGCCATCATAGAAGGGATGGACGTATTCAAACAAAAAGTGCGAAAGCACCGCATTAATGACTGCAGGAGAGTCATCGTGTTCCACAAGCTGAATCATGGACTCAAGCATCTCGATAATGCGAGATTCAGGAGTAACCCCCACATGCACTAGTCGATGACCGCCTCGCACTTCTACCGGCTCTCTTCTAAAAAGCCTTCCGTCAAGAACATCCTCTTCGTCAAGCTGCCCTTCCATGACATCATCGAAGATAGATCTAATGTCATCAGGGCTCTTTGGGAAGCCAATTTGTTCCCGGGTTAAATTGAGGTAAAGACTTGCGAATTCTCTGAACTGCTTTTTTCCTCTGTCTTCTGGGAACTGCTCATAGTTGGCAAGAGCTTCCTCTATTTCTTTGCGGGTACTTCGCACGCCTTCAATCTGGTTAGTGAATACAACTTCTTGGGTAACGAGGTCGCGAATATATGAACGTCGCGCAATCGTGGGAAGACTTCTCCATAAATGCGATACCTTCCTTTCGAGGCGCAAAACCCTCTCGACTAGTGTGATGAGCTCCTGGGGTGTCGTATAAAATAGCTCTCCAGAATAAAGCGCTATCCCTGTTCTGAATGCTGACATGTCTTCGCGGCGACGATCAGCCAAGCGCTGGTTGTTCTCGAAGCGCTCGTCGGACGAATCCTCGTGAAAGATTCGCTTGAGTGTTTTGAATTTTTGATTCTGGTGATTCATTTAATACCCACATTTGATTAAATGCTAAATAAGCTCCCTCAATAATAGTTCTTATTTACCAAAATTGCAAATATAGTAAATAGGGTTTACCTTTTGCCTTTCTTATTTATCAAAGTCGTAGATGCGAACGCATAAGTAAAATGCTCAAAGGAGCTAATTTGCGTGGACTTCTATTCAAAGCAGACAAAGCCGGCGAGAGTATCCACATCTGGGCCACTCACGCTGCCGATGATGGTCGCGCTGGGCAGAGCCTCGACGTAGCGTCTCGCCGCATCAGCCGTCATCGAAAGCAACAGACCACCCGAGGTCTGTGGGTCACAAACAATACCCAGCCAAGTTTCGACATTTTCTGCCGTCAGGCCATCACTAAAGCTGACGAAGTTGCTGGCCCAGGCAATCATTTCCGCCGTCTTGCCCGGCCTGACCTGTGCTGCACTGAGTTCCCAAGCCCCTTCCAACAGAGGGAGTGCGTCCAAAGCAACCGTCGCTACGGTATTTGATGCCTGCATCATCTCGTGGAGGTGACCTGCGAGCCCAAACCCCGTGATATCGGTTGCCGCATGCACCTTGGCTCGAATCTCTGTATCCTCGAGAGCTTCGGCAGCATCTTTGTTCAGGGTCGCCATCATCTCTATCGCAGCGCGCGCCTGTGGATGGCTGCCATCATACATTTCACGCTTGAGCGCCGTCCCCCACAGCCCCGTGCCCAAGGGTTTTGTCAGCACCAGTACATCACTGGGGCGCGACCCACGATTGTAAAGTACGCTTTCAGGATGAACAGTACCCATGACTGAAAGACCATACTTGGGTTCATTGTCGTCGATGGTGTGCCCACCTACGATCAGCGCGCCAGCCTCTGCCACCTTTTCTGCCCCGCCGCGCAGGACAGCACCTACGACGCTCGGGTCTAGGTCTGAAGGAAAGGCAAGGAGGTTCATGGCAGTCAGAGGGCGTCCACCCATGGCATAGACATCAGAGAGTGCATTGGCTGCTGTGATGCGTCCAAAGTCATAGGGGTCGTCAACAATGGGAGTAAAGAAGTCGACCGTCAGAAGCGCTGCGGTGTCATCACTCATACGGTAGACCGCAGCATCATCACTGGTCTCAAAGCCCAGCATCAGATTATCATCTGCATCTGTTGAATCGAGTGCGCATGGCGCAATATGTTGCAGAGCAGCTTCGAGGTCCGCCGGACCCCACTTGGCTGCTCAACCAGCCTTGCTCGACAGTGAGGTTAGTCTAATGTCCCTGCGCTGGTCTTGTTCTGCTTCATTTGAATGGCTCATAGTGGTGAATCATCTCTTTGCGGATATCGATTGCCGACAGTCACACTATGAGTAAGTATAAATGATGCGGGCACAAATTAAGAAACCCTCCTCAAGATTCGGCTATTGAGGAGGGATTTCTATCTTTGTGGCGAATAGTCTGCTCGCTTTGAGCTAAGGCAAAACACCTGCTGCTGAAGATAGGTGTCCAAAGCGGATGGCACCTTGAACGGTCTTTGAGGCACGTACTTTGTAGTAGGCCGCTTCACCTGTTGAAAAGTCATTGTCGACATAGCTGGTTCCATCGAGGGAAGCGACACGAGCAAAGTCGCCAGCTGCGCGATCTGATTTATAGAGCTCATATCCTTCTGCGCCGTCTGCAGCGTCCCACATTATCTTGATGCCATCAGGCGTCACCGTGGCACGCACATTCTGTACTTGAGGCACGCGCGTTGCACGTCCTTCACCCTGGATACTGGGGCCTTTTGGCGCAGGATAACCAGGACCGGTCAGAACCTTTACACCCTCAGTTGGGGTTTCAAGATGGGAGGCTGAATCGTCAGTCGCCGAACATCCGATGAGAAAAATTGACAGAATAAGTACGAAGAGGAGCGCAAAAAGCAGCTGCACGGCTGTCTTAAGGTGCTTCATGATCGGCCTCCTTCAGCTGAATAGGATTCACGAAAACAACACAATTAATAATACAGCTTCTTCATATTTATTGCAACGCAAGCACAAACATTTTATTTTGGGATTATTCTTCTGCACAGAAAGAGGGCGCCCATAAAAGGACGCCCTCCTCCCCTAAACTCTTGTAAGTAAAACCCACAAGAGAACTATCTGCTCCAAGCCGTCGCTTACTTCTTATCCTTGTACAGGAAGATCAGACGTGATGCTGACGGGCCATAGATATTGGCCAAGTAGCCGTGGATGCAGGTAAAGATGAGGATGAACCACATCAACCAGTGGTGGATGAGGCGCATGGCCATGAGGCCGTCGCCGCCGCCGAATCCAAAGAGACTACCGACGATTTCGTTACCAATGCGGAAGATAATCCAGTCCTGAGTCGGACCCCAAAGCGCAAAGCCTGTGTAGGCGATGGCAAAGGTGAGGATAATCGACAGCCAGTAGGCGAGCTTTTGCAGACCCGCATACTTTGCGGTGATCGGGTAATCCTTCTTGAAGAAGAGATAATACTTGATCATGGGCCACATTTGGTGACGATTTGTCTTTTGTGGGAACCAGTTCTTGTAGTCGTATTCGACACATTCGCCACCTTGCTCGCAAGCGCACTTGATGAAGAACATCGAGACGATACGGGCAATGATGTTAATGAGTAGAACAAACATCCAGAAGAAGTGAGTTCCTCGGGCTACACCCATGAAGCCATTGATGATGGGGAATGCAATGTAGAGACCTGAAATGGTCAAGAAGAGCATTGCCATCGCATTGACCCAGTGGGTGAATACGAAAAAGGGGTGAGTGCTTCTTTTAGTCAGTTTGCCTGGCATACTTAAGCACCCCACTTTCTGCTATATACCGTTCCAGACTTACCAGTTCTGCGTTCAGTCACGTGAACGCCGCAACCGACTCACGGATCGAAGCTGCGGATGACGCGTGCAGCTTCAATTGGACGCTCGATATTAGCGACCGGGGTTCCAATGAGGGCAGCTTCCATCGGTCCTGGAGCACCATCGTCGTTGCGAGGTGACAGGATCCATGTTGACGGAGTTACGATCTGGTAGTTCTCGATACGGCCGCCTGCGGTCTTAATGTAGTGAGCCAGGGCACCACGTGGTGCTTCCCAGGTTGCTACACCTTCGCCACTTCTAGCACTGTAAGAGGTCCAGAAGTCTGCGCGACCCTTGCGTAGTTCGACAACCAGTTCATCGACCCATTCGAAGGCGAGTTCTGCGGCAACGGCTGCTTCCAGGTTACGAGCTGCAACGCGACCCAGTGTTGAAACCAGATCAGTCAGTTCGATGCCCAGTGTTGCAACTGCGTTGTCAACAACGCCGCGAATGAGGCTGTTTGTTGGTGAATCAGTATCCATGTAGGCAACGAGGATGCGGGCCAAAGGACCTGCTTCCATCGGGTCGCCTGCATACTTTGGAGCCTTGCCCCATGAATACTTTCCACCAAGGTCGTACTCGAAGTTTGTTACGGGCTCTGTGGCACCATCGAAGGGCATCAGGTTCGAGCTGTTCTTATACCACGAACGGCCGACATCTTCTGTCACCATCTTTGGGTCAGGGCGATTGACCACGTTCAGGCCAACTGCTGACTTGATGAAACCAGCAGGTAGGTAACGGTTCTCTGGAGTCATGCTTGAACGATCGAAGCAACCCCATGAGAGGAAGTTTCCAACACCCTGTCCGTAGCTCAGCGCGCTTACATAGTAAGGAGCAATAGCAAAGGTGTAAGGAATCATCTGACGCTTGATGAAGTCTGCAACTTCTTTCAAGCGGAACAGGCAGTCATCCAGCTTGTCTGCACGAGGCATCCATGCCGTACCACCGGCTACTGAGGTCATCGGCATCGGGAACTTACCACCGATAATCGCGATAATCTGAGCAGCAACAGCCTGCATTTCCAGACCCTTCAGGTACTGAGCAACACCAATCAGATGCAGTTCAGCTGGCATGTCTGGATTGTACAGTTCGTCTGCTTCTTCTGGGTTAGCAACAGGATCAATGCCCCACCAACCGTTAGTAAAGATAGACAGGTCTCCACCTTGGACCAGCTTCAGAACGCGAGCCTGAACCGCTGCGTAGTCATCAATCGCAATACCCTTTTCTTTTGCAAGAGCAATGGTGTTGGCGATATCAGCTTGCAGGGCCTTTGCAGGATTAACATAATCCAGTGCGGCCAGTGCATAGAAGTGGAAGATATGTGAGTGCAGCCATTCTGCACCTTCCAAGATGTTACGAACAATACGAGCACCGTTAGGCAGACGGAACGAGGGATCAATAGCCTCTACTGCCTTTGATGAAGCGTGACCGTGTGATGTCGGACAGACACCGCACATACGCTGTGTTACGTAGAATGCGTCCTCGGGGGCACGGCCCTTCAGGACAACCTCGATACCGCGGAACAGTTTAGAAACTGACCAAGCATCAACAATTACGCCGTTTTCTGCAACACATTCAACAGCGAGCTGACCTTCGATACGAGTAATGGGATCCATGGTTATATTAGGTGTAGCCATGTTTTACGCACCTCCTTGTTTCTTGAGGCGCTTGCGATCGTACTCTTTCATTTCCTCAGTCTTGAGCGTAGCATTCTTACCGCAACGACCTGCGGCCTTCATTCCGAATCCGTGCGCTACCAGAGCAGCAGCAACGACACCCGTTAGGGCTGCAGCGGTACCGATAGGATTGATTCCACCCTTCCAAACACCAGGCAGGATGTTATTGGCACCTACGCGGCGATGGCGACCCTTGAAGGGAGCATTGTTGTCAACCCAGTTCCAGGTTGCACAACCGATGCAAATACCGCCTGATTCGACGCACCATGATTGGGCGTCATTCCAGCGCATCATAGGACAGCGACGGTAGGTCTGCGGCCCCTTGCATCCCATGGGATACACGCACCAGTTTTTCTTTTCGGCATCGCTGCCATAGCGATGGACGAACTCACCATTCTCGAAGTGACCACGACGTGGGCAGCTGTCATGAATAGTTGCGTTGTACAGATACTTTGGACGGTTCAGTCTGTCGAGGTCTGCCGCGACGGCCTGAATGCCGGTCTCGAGGGTGCCATCGCTACCCAGAAGCAGTGCCTGAACGACAACAGCCGTCAGCTCTTCGGGGCTTGCGGGACAACCAGGCAGGTTAACCACAGGAACGTGGTCGAGGCCTTCTTGCTCGAGGTAGTACTTGATGCCCATACCGCCAGCGGGGTTCGGGAACGCACGCGTCCAACCGCCGTCAACAGCACACTGACCCATGGCGATAATCGCCTTGAGGTTCGGGCTGTGCATGACATGCTCGAGGTCATCGAGACTTGTGGTCTTATCGGCGTTAACCAGAGTGTTTCCACCCAGACCGGTCATGATGGCACCTTCGTAAATCATAATAAAGGGACGGTCACCTTCGTAAACGCCCTTCTTTGCTTCTCCAGCATACTTACCAGTAGCCATTGAGGCAGCACTGTAGTTCAGTGTCAGTAGATCAAGTACAATGTCTGCCACATTTGGGTAAGTGGCTTGCAAGGTGGACTCAAGGCAGCCTGTACATTTGCCGCCGGTGGCCCAAATTGCTGGGGTCAGCCCCGATTCTGCTGCGCCTGCAATTTTCGACGCCAGGGTCGGGACAAACGTTGATGAAAGACCCAACACAGCTGCCGTTGATCCGCAGAACTTCAGGAAGTCACGACGAGACACGCCGCGCTGTGAAAGATTTTCATAAAACGTCATTTCTGATCCCATGCCAACACCTCCTTCATTTTTGTGTTAATCGAATTGTTGCAAGGTTCATGCCTGCGGTTCGCCGCCTGCACAAATTGCAACGTAAACTTGTCCTCCTAAAAGCTAGAAAATCCCCCTTTCTTTCCCTCTTCTAAGCTTTTGTGCTCTTGCCACTTTCAGGCAATAAATTTCAAGACCCTGCAAGAGCGTCTTTGCGTTGGTAACATTGTCACACTAAAGTGATAAATACACCACCAATTCACAAAATGTACTGAATGAAAAAGCTGGATTAGTGGTATAGAATAGAAAAACGGAGCTGAGTTCTCATGAGTGCGCATATACATGTGTTTATTATGTGAACTGATTGTAGTTATTTTTTGAGGAGAAGTGATGGGGAGCAACCCAAACGAACTGAGCGAAACAATGCCCGCAATTGTTTCCGAAGGCAGTGAAGGGATGCGGAGCAACACGACGCAACCTTCGTCCAAACCAGCAACAACTCAGGAGCTGTATCGCAGCATCCCTAACGTCGACGAAGTCATGAACACGCCCGAAGTCGAAGAGCTGCTGCTGGCAGGGGTGGCACGCGCTGTGGTTTTGGACGGCGTGCGTCGCGTGCTCGACAATGCACGTGCTGGTATTGCTGCCGGGAGCATCGTCGACCGGTACCACTTGGAGCGCTGCGTCATTGATATATTGCCCGTGATCGAGTCAATGCTTGCCCCACATTTGTTACCGGTAGTCAATGCGACCGGCATTGTAGTGCACACGAATCTGGGGCGCAGTGTTTTGCCAGCTGTTGCGCGCGAGGCGGTCGTCGACATCATTGAAGGCTATTCTAACCTCGAGTACGACGTAGATGCTGGCATGCGTGGCAGTCGTCACGACCATGTCGAGTCACTGCTGTGTGAACTAACTGGTGCTGAGGCTGCTATGGCAGTTAATAACAATGCCGCGGCGGTATTGCTGTGCCTAGCCGCCTTAGCAGGTGGCAGCAGCACGGTGGTTTCGCGCGGGCAGCTGGTAGAAATAGGTGGGTCTTTCCGGATTCCTGATGTTATGGCTGCCAGTGGCACGACCATGGTAGAGGTCGGTACGACTAATAAGACGCATTTGAAAGACTACCGCACTGCCATTGAAAGCTTGCGGGCAGATGGTCGCGAGGTCGGTCTGCTGTTTAAGGCACATACTTCTAATTACAAGGTGACGGGCTTTTCATCAGAGGTTGACCTTGAAGAGCTTGCTGTACTGGGGCGTGAGCAGGACGTACTGGTCGCAGAGGACCTGGGTAGTGGCGTATTTGTTGACCTAGCAGCACGTTCTGGGGGCACCCTGCCCCATGAGCCTACGGTGCAAGAGTCACTAGCTACGGGTGCTGACGTCGTGACCTTTAGTGGCGATAAGCTGCTGGGTGGTCCGCAGGCAGGTATTCTGTGCGGTAAGGCTGAGGTCATTGCTCGTCTGAAAAAACACCCCCTGGCACGTGCCGTGCGCCTTGATAAGATGACCCTCGCTGCCCTTGAGGCGACCCTAGGGCTGTACCGTGACCTCGACCAGGCTTGCCGCGAAGTGCCCACCTTGCGCATGCTGCTCATGAGCGCTGAAGAGTGCAAATTGCTGGCAGAAGAGCTTGCTACAGCAATCGGGCAGATAATCGAGCGGAGCGGGCTGGACACAGAAGCAAACTATGTGAGTGTGGTTAAAGATGATGCCTATGCCGGCGGTGGCTCGCTGCCTGATGTGGCACTGGCAAGCTTTGCGGTCGCGCTGGTGCTTGAAGGTAAGAGCGCTGCTGAGGTCGAGCACATGATGCGAACCAAGGCAGATATTCCCATCATTGGGCGCATTAAGGATGACCGCTTCTTACTGTCTGCCCGAACCGTGAGCCTTGAGGACCGGGCAACACTGCTCGGGGAGTTAGAGTATTTGCTCGCCCGCAGCTAGCATCGAAGCTCTGCGCAATTTGATACAATAACGAAGCTGTTTTAGCTCTACGTAGCTGGAGGTGGGTCTGTTCTGGTGAACAGCACGGTCTTCAAAACCGTCGTGAGGGGTGAAGAACCTCTCTGGTAGATTCGATTTCTACGCACCTCCGCCAACTGTTCTACGCACCTCCGCCAACTATCTTGCTTCGGCGCGCTCCATTTCTTCTTCGGCCTGACGTGCCAGGATGTATTTACGGCGCAAAACCGCCAAAAAGACACCAGCTGACATGAAGAGCCCAATACCTATTACTAAATAGGCCGTGGCCAGAAAAATCTGATACCCTGTCTGATCATTAGGCCCCAAGGTGCGCAGCAAGATACCCGCCGTCATCATGCCACCAATCATGATGTAGCTCTTTGGAGCCAGCGCATTGAAAATCCAGTCGCGTCCCTTTTCGTTAATGCGCTTAATCGAATTGGCAGCTGCTGGAATCATCAGCCAGTAGGCCTTGATAAGTCCCAGCAACAGGCCCACGGGTGGAATCCACCAGACAACACTGCCCACCGTAGCCAGATAAATCATGGCAAGGCGCAATATCATCATGGCGCCAATGAGCCACATGATAGAGCAATACAGCAGCTGGGTGCGCACACCCGCCTGGGGGAAAAGCTTCTTTGTATTCATGATAGTGCTCGCTTCGCTATGTCATTGCGGCTAAAAGCCCCTTTGAAATCAATCTTACCAACACCATCATACGCCGCTGCAATCGCTTCTTCAAAGCTTGGCGCAAGTGCTGTGACATTCAGCACGCGTCCACCTGCCGTTACCAGCTCTTGAATGCCGTGCTCGTCCTCCAGCAGTTCTGCTCCTGCCAAAAAGACCTGAACGCCCGGGACTTTTTGAGCTTCAGCAATGCCGGTAATAGGAAAACCGGTCACAATGTCACCGGGATAGCCTTCGCTTGCTAGCACCACACTGACACCGACCGCATCGACAAACTCAAGCGTCGTACCAGCAAGCTCTCCACGCGCCGTCTTCATCATGACTTCTGCGAGGTCTGTTTTCAGACGCGGCAGCAAGACCTGTGTCTCTGGGTCGCCAAAGCGCACGTTAAACTCAAGAATCTGCGGACCGTCATCAGTCAGCATGAAGCCAGCATAGAGGATGCCGCGGTACTGGACGCCCTCCTCCACCAGAGCATCTGCGCTGCGCTGCATAATTGCCGTCATTTCGTCGAGCTGCTTTTCCGTGACCGTAGGCACGGGTGAGTAACAGCCCATGCCTCCCGTATTGGGGCCGCGGTCGCCATCGTAGGCGCGCTTGTGGTCTTGCGAGGGAGCAAGTGGCAGCACGGTCGAGCCATCGACAAAGGCAATCATCGAGCATTCGCTGCCTGTCAGGGCGGCCTCGATGACGACGGTATCGCCCGCTTCACCAAAGCGGCCGTCGAAGCATTCTTCAATGGCTGCGCGCGCCTCTTCTACGGTCGCCGCCACGCAGACGCCCTTGCCTGCTGCGAGGCCATCGGCTTTGATGACGGCTACGGGCGCATCGGGGTTTTTGTCGCGGGCTTCTTCGACCAGGTCTGCCAGATAGGCAAAGGCCGCCTCGCGTTCCTCTGCTTCGAAGGCGCCGTAGGCTGCCGTCGGAATATCGTAGGTGGCCATGAAGTCCTTGCTGACCTGCTTTGAGCCTTCGAGCATTGCCCCTTCGATGCCCGGGCCAAAGGTGGGAATGTTCGCGGCGCGCAGTTCGTCAGCAAGACCTGCGACCAGGGGGGCTTCAGGTCCGATGACGACTAGGTCAATGTCGTTGCCGCGCACAAAGCGCAGTTCTGGCGACGCGGCGAGGTCTGCGGGAATCTGGTCAAACTCCTCCGCGCGGTCTTCCATGGCGTCTTCGCTGATGAAGGTATCGAGTCCGACCTCGTCATCGAGCAGGCTCAGGTCGACGTTGATGGCCTTTTCTTCAAGGGCCGTGCCCCCATTGCCGGGTGCGACATAGATGTTTTCGACTTCGGGCGAGGCGGCAAGGCCGCGCACGATGGCGTGCTCGCGGCCACCCGATCCAATGACCAGAATATTCATGTGATGGGGCTCCTTTTAGCTGGTAGGCTGATGGCTGATAGACTGACGGGCTGCGGGTTTTAGCTGCGGGTTTTAGCTGCGGCTCTTAGTCGCGGGTCACAAATCCATTGAAAATCGTTTGCTCGCGTTCTGGCCCCACGGCAATCATGGTGACGGGAACGCCCGCAAGCTCTTCCAGGCGGTGGATGTAGTTTTGTGCTTCGACCGGAAGCTCTTCAAAGCTGCGGCAGTGCGTGATGTCAACGTTCCAGCCCGGCATTTCCTCATACACGGGAATCGCGCTGTGGAAGGCGCTTTGGTGACCGGGAACGGTGGTGTAGGTCTGCCCCAGGTGTTCATAGGCGACGCAAATCTTGATTGTCGGGAACGCTGACAAGACATCGAGCTTTGTGATGCACAGGTCAGTCAGGCCGTTTACCTGTACGGCATATTTCGCAATCACGGCGTCATACCAGCCAGCGCGACGTCGGCGACCTGTGGTGGTGCCGTATTCATGGCCGACGTCAATGAACTTATCGCCGTCTGCGTCAAAGAGCTCTGTGGGGAAAGGACCTGAACCCACGCGGGTAATGTAGGCCTTTGCAACACCCAGCACGCGGTCGATGCGGGTTGGTCCAATTCCTGTGCCAACGGGGGCGCCACCAGCCGTGGGGCTCGAGCTGGTCACAAAGGGGTAGGTGCCGTGGTCAATATCAAGAAGGGTACCCTGGGCGCCCTCGAACAGCACCCAGTCCTGCGCGTCCAACGCATCGTTGAGCATCGGACCTGTGTCCTTAATGTAGGGCTTCAGGCGTTCGGCATAGACTAGGTATTCTTCGGCGATTTGTTCCATCGTATAGGTGGGTAGGTCATAGACCTTCGACAGGATGTCGTTTTTCTCAATAAGCGCAGCACTGACCTTCTGCTTGAAAATCGAGCGGTCAAAGAGGTCTTGCATACGCAGACCCATGCGGCTAATCTTGTCCTGATAGGCAGGACCGATGCCGCGGCGCGTGGTACCAATGAGGTTCTCGCCCAGACGACGCTCATGCGCTGCATCCAAATCGCGGTGATAAGGCATAATGAGGTGAGCATTGCTGCTGATAATCAGACGCTCGCAGCTGACACCTTCGGCCTCGACCCGGTCGATTTCTTCAATCAGGACTTTCAGATCCAGCACGCAGCCATTTCCAATGACCGGCGTGACGTTTTCATGAATCACCCCTGATGGAATCAGGTGCAGCTGAAATTTTTTGTCGCCAACAATAACCGTGTGACCTGCATTGTTGCCACCTTGGTAGCGCGCCACATAGTCGTAATCACGCGACAAAAGGTCCGTAATCTTGCCCTTACCTTCATCGCCCCACTGAGCGCCCAACAACACCAAACTAGGCATTTCTTAGTCCTTCCGTCGACTGACATCTAGTCCACACGATTTGCAAACATTCATTATCTCATAGCAAAGCGACTTTAATGTCTGCCCGCCGTCTACTTAGAGATAAGAAACAGGAATGATGCTGTCGCTCATGCTTAAGGGCTGTAGTGTTTTAGCAAGACAGAGAACTCCACCCGCTCCGCGCTGCCTATGTGGAGTATCAATACGGTCAAATGACTTAATGTCGTCAGAGCTTGGTGCACCTGTCATCTTTATTTCAAGAGGATGGAGCATGCCGTCCTGATCGATGATGAGATCTATTTCCTTCTGGTCCTTGTCGCGGTAATAATAGAGGGGAGGGTGCAAAATTCCACTATTGTAATATGATTTGAGCACCTCGATAATGACATAATTCTCGAAGTAGGCACCTGCCATGGCTCCTGATTGCAAGGCCTCTGCACTTGTCCACTTGCTCAGATATGCAGCCAGACCCGTGTCGGTGAAATACAGCTTTGGTGACTTTACTATCCTCTTTGATAGGTTTGCCTGGTAAGGCTGCAAAAGATACACAACATTAGAAGTGAGCAAAACGGAAAGCCACCTCTTTGCCGTTGGGGAGCTGATTCCAACAAGCTGTGCAAGCTTTGCCAGATCGAGCGCTTGACCCAAGCGCGCAGCCAGTAAGCCCATAAATGTTTGGAAAGCGTACTCGTCGGCAATTTGAGTAATTTGCCTGACATCTCGCTCGATATATGCTCGCACATAGGCACCATAAAACTGAGACCAGCTTCTTGTTTCGTCGAGTGCGAGCTCCGGGAAGGAACCGCGATGTATGGCCCTCCATACTTCACGGGGATTGTGCGGCGCCAACCGAGCATCCTTATGAGCAGAGTAGTAATCTCTCGTTGGCAGAAAGGGCCGATAGAAATTCATACCGTGCATCTCTCTTTGAGAAAGGCCGCACAAATTGAGTATGCCAATGCGCCCTGCTAGTGAATCACTGACCTGCTCCATCATGCTAAATTGCTGGGATCCCGATAAAAAGAACAGTCCCTTTTCTTTTGTGCGATCAATAATCATTTTCATTTCAGTAAAGAGATCGGGTGCCTTTTGAATCTCATCAAGGAAAAGGGGTGGCGGGTTGTATGAAAAAAAGAGCTCTGGAGTGGCCGCTGCCGCTTGGAATGTTGCTGCATCGTCAAAGCTCAGTGCCTCAATTGAATCGGTAGCATGTTCCAACAGGGTCGACTTACCCACTTGCCTCATGCCGGTAACTAGTATTGCCCCAAACTGCTGCGACAGCTCTCTTATCGTTTTTTCACCATGGCGTGGAAGATATCGCATATCTGCCCCCTCTGAAGCTAAGATACCACCATCAATACTTGACAATATTAACATGCAATATTAATTTTGTCTAAGTCGAGTGTGTGGAGTCGTTCATGCAAGGGTGGCGGAGTGCGATGTCGGGAGTGGTGTTGGGTGAAAAGTGGGGGAGTGTGTCCATGAATGGACGAACTCCCCCACTGTTGCTAATGCGGCGGTAGATGTGGCCTAGGACTCGCTTTTGCGGGTTTTGGCAAGGCCTGCTGTTGCCAGTGCAGCCATCAGTGCAGCTAGCGTAGCAATTTGCGCAAAGCTATTGGCGAGCTCGCCGGTCTTTGGGCCGGTCTTTGGCTGTGGCTTTGCGGCTTCGTCTGCGTCATCGTCAGCATCTGGCATGTCGGCATCTGCGTCTGCGCCTTCTGTGGTTGCATCATCTGCCGCGTCTGTGTCTGTCTCTGACTGATTGCCTCCGGCATCAGCTGTTGGCGTCGTTTCGTCAGATCCATCACTGGTGTCTGCTCCGTTGTTGTCTGAACCGTTTTCATTGCCCGGGTCGGGTACGGTGGGCGTGGTCTCTGTCGAGGTGTCATCATCGCAGGTGCAGTCCAGCAGTTCGCAAAGCATGCAGAGCTCCGGTTCGGGTTCTGGCTCTGTTTCCGGCTCTGGTTCTGGTTCGGTGATGGGCGGCTCAACGATCGGAGGCTCCTCGATGGGAGGCTCTACCACTGGCGGCAGCACTATGGGTGGCTGCACAGGTGGCGGTGGAAACAAGGGACCCGTGCCCCCGCCCGGCCCTGTTGGTGGCACAGGAGGTCCTGGTGGCTGCAGTGGTGGCGGGGTAAACCTTTCGCTGCTGGTCGCCTCTGCTGCATCGTAGGACGCGCCTGCCAGTGGCAGGGCGCAGGCGAGAATCATCGCCAGAGCCAGCACCGCTGCAACGGCACCGCGCCTTTGCGTCCAAACTTTCAGGGAATTCATACTACTTCCTTTCCGCTCACACTGCTGTGCTCTCACAGCAGTTGCGCTAGAGGCAAAACGGATTGCCTAGCGCGCTTGTGGCGGCCACTGTAGCAAGAATTCGATACAGGCAGCTCACGGTGAATATTCACCAGATACCCAAATGATATCCAGCGGATATCCCGTGAATATCCTGCTTCTTGCATACGGGAAGAATGCTAGCACTGAATTGAACTAATTAAAATCCCATATCCCAAAGAGCCATATTATATTTTTGACAGCGCAAAGATCGGGGGCGAGGTTCGTCATGAATGCCTGCCTGGCTGACGCGATTCTTTTCGGTGACAATCAGATGCCGCGTCGGAGCGCGGCATGACGAATGGGGAGCTATATTAAATTTTCGAAAGGAAGAGGGTTTCGGCTTTGGTGCAAGCCGTCAGCTCTTCGATGCTGACGCTTTCGTTTGCGCCGTGGATGTTGGACAACTCACTATCAATAGGTCCAAACAGTAGGAACTCTGCATCAGGCGAGACTTCCTGCAGCACACCCAACAGCGGAATGCTGCCACCACTAGCTGCATCACTACAGGGGTAGTCGAAGGCCTGGGTCAGACAATCTGCCATGAGCTTAGTGTACTGACCATCGGGCGAACCGGCCTCGAAAGCGTTCATGTAGACGCTTTCTTCGAAGACAACGTCAGCGCCCCAGGGGGTCTCCTTCCAGATGTGCATGCGCAGGTATTCCAGCACGTCGGCGCCCTTCTGACCTGCAGGAAAGCGCAGTGAGAAGCGCGCACGGACCTCTGGTGTGATGACATTGGATGAAGTCTCGACATTAGTCATATCGACGCCAACGACCTTCAGTGCTGGACGCGCCCACAGGCGCGTGGCAATGCTCCCCGTCCCCACCAGCGGCGCGCCCGGCGCCATTTCAGCCTGCTTGCGAAAGAGATCATCGCTGTAGTCAACACTGCCTGCAAAGTCGCTGCCCACGATGCCCTCGATCGCCGTGTTGTCATCGGCATCGTAGCACGACTGAATCAGCTTTGTCAGCGCCAGAAAGGCATCAGGCGCCGGCCCCCCAAAGGCCCCCGAATGCAGCGCATTAGGCAGCGTGCGGATACTAATAGTTTGCTCGACAATGCCACGCAGACTTTGCTGCAGAACAGGCTTACCAATCTCGAGGTTGCCCCCGTCACAGACCAGAAAAATATCAGCCTTGAAGCGTTCCGCGTCCGTAGGTATGTAGCGCGGCAGCGAATCACCGTACTCTTCTTCGCCTTCGAAGCAGATTTTGATACTAAAGGGGAGTGCGTCCACACCAGCAAGACCGCGGTCTTCCAGCAGGCAGCGCAGTGCTGAAAGGTGCTGGACGATGCCCGCCTTATTGTCGGCAACACCGCGCCCGTAGAGGCGACCGTCAGCTTCGCTCATCTCCCAAGGGTCTGAAGTCCAGCCCTGTTCAAGAGGTGCCGGCTGCACGTCGTAGTGGGCATACATCAGCACGGTTAGCGCGTCAGGGTCAACCTTTGTTTCAGCCCAAACCGTGGGGTTTTGGCTGCCAATGTCGAGCAGCTCGATGTCATTGAAGCCCAGTTCGCGGCATAGCTCGGCGACGCGGCTGGCACAGGCGGCAGCGACAGCAGGGTCATAGCCGGGAAAGGCCAGGGATTGGTAGCTGACGAGCTCGCCCAGTTGTTGGCGGCGAGTGGGGGCATCGTTTTCGACTAGGGTAAACAGGGCGTCTGACATGGGTACTCCTTAAGGTCAAGGGCGCGGGCGGGCGGGGACGCCCGCCCCTACAAGGTCAAGGGCGAGACCCCGGCTCGGGGGCCGGGGTGACAAAGGTGGTGCGGCGTAAAACCAGCTTATTGTTTGGCGAAGCCTTCGACGACGTAGGTTCCGCTGCGTTCATCTTTGCTGATTTCAAGGTAGCCCTTTGCCTGGGCATCTTCCAGTAACTGGTTAAAGCTGCGATAACCATAGGCGCGTTCGCTAAACTGCGGCTTTTTTCGCCTGATGGTGTCTTTGACCAGCGAGCTGTGCATCTTTGTGGTCGACTCGCGCTGCATGGCGTCGATGGTTTCAAAGAGCAGCTTGTAGGCGGGGCGCTGTTTGCGACTGACGTTGTCGCCCATTTTGGGGATTTCGCTACTGCCGGCGCCTAGGTCATCGTAGAAGATAAACTCGTCGCAGTTGTTGGCCAGCAAATCACTGGTCGAGTCCTTCAGACCGACACCAATAATCGTCTTGCCGTTTTCGCGCAGCTTGCTGACCAGCGGCAGAAAGTCGCTGTCGCCTGACACGATGACGTAGGTGTCGATGTGGTCCTTGTTAAAGCCCATTTCCAGGGCATCAACCACCAGGCGAATGTCAGCCGAGTTCTTGCCCGTCATGTAGCGGTCAGGAATCTCTATCAGTTCAATGCCTAGCTCGTGCAGGCCGACGACGTATTCGGGGAAGCGCTGCCAGTCGCAGTAGGCGCGTTTTGCAACGATTTTGCCCTTCTCGACCAAGCGTTCCAGCACCAGCTGCATGTCCAGCTTTTCGGTGCGTTTGCGGCGCCTACCATTGGCACCTGTTTTTGGTTGAATGCCCAGTGCGAGGTTTTCGAAGTCTATGAAGACTGCAAGCTGGGCCTGTCCGTTTTGTGACATTTCTAAACCCTTTCGTAAGGTCAAGCTCAAGGTCAAACCCGAGATCCCGCATCAAGTGCGGAATGACGAGCGCAGCTACTCCATTCCTTTGTAGCTGGTAATCATATCAAGGCGCGCCTCGAAAAGACCGCGCTCCAGTCCGACGGGGTACTTGTGCGGCTTCAAAAAACGCTGATGGCTCTTATCAAGGGTCGCCAGGTTTGCCAAAAAGTCATCACGCAGGTCTTTGAGCTCTCTATGCGGAGCAACCCTTTGCCCATTCTTGAAAAGGGGTTGCAGCAGTTCAACATAGTCCATGTCCGCATCAAAGGTCTTTTGGCGCGTGATGTCAGCTGGGTCAATAATAGTTGTGTCGAGTCCACCCGTGGGAGGATTTTCCAGATCATAGATCATGTCACCGACGGGTGCTTCCTTATGATTAAAGTAGCGGCGTACGCCGAGAAGACCTGGCGTACTGGTCTTGATTGACTGGTCGCTGACCTTAATCTTTGGCCCCCAGGGGCTGGTGGGGCTCTTTTTGAGAGCCGTCATTTTGTAGACACCACCCAGGGCAGACTGTGTGCCCCCTGTTGCAAGATTAGTACCAACGCCCCAGGAATCGATTTCTGCCTTTTGTGACTTCAAGCTGGCAATAGTGTTTTCATCAAGGTCATTGCTGGCAAAAATCTTTGCGTCCGTCATGCCGGCGGCATCTAACATCTTGCGCGCCTTTTTTGACAGCCAGGCCAGATCTCCTGAATCAAGACGAATGCCCGTAAAGCGCTTGCCCTGGGCCTCCAGGGCGGCACCTGCAGCGATGGCAAGCTCGATTCCTTTGAGCGAATCATAGGTGTCGACCAGCAAAACTGAATTGTTAGGGCTCGAACTGACCCAGGCGTCGAAGGCTTCTTTTTCTGTGTCATGTGCCATGACCCAGGAATGGGCATGCGTGCCTGCAACGGGGATGCCAAAACGGCGGGCCGCCTCGAGGTTAGAGGTCGCACTGCAGCCACCCAGATAGGCAGCGCGGCTAGCACTGATGCCGCCGTCAGGTCCCTGAGCGCGGCGCAGGCCAAACTCGAGCACCTGGTCGCCCTTTGCTGCAATGTAGCAGCGTGCGGCCTTGGTAGCAATGAGTGTTTCAAAGTTAATGCGATTCATGAGCGCTGTTTCTATCAGCTGCGCCACAATGAGCGGACCTGTGACGCGCACCAAGGGCTCGCCAGCAAAGACGATGCTGCCCTCGCTAGGTGCTGCCACATCAAGCTGGGTCTGGACCGTTTGTAGCCAGCTCAGGAAATCCTTGTTGAAAAGGGCACTGCCGTCTGCTGCTTTCAGCGTGGCTAGCCAAGCGCAGTCGCCTTCGCTGTAGCCCCAGTTCTCAAGGTAGTTCGAGAACTCATCGATGCCCGCAAAGACCGCAAACCCACCACCAAAGGGGTTTTCGCGGTAGCTGTAGGCATAGGAGGCTTGGACGCACTCCATACCTTCCAGCCAGTAGCCTTGCGCCATCGTTAGCTGATAGAGGTCCAGCAGCAGTGGATTAGAGCTCATAGTCTATCCTCTCCTACAAGGTCAAGGGCGAGACCCCGCATCAAGTGCGGGGTGACGGTGGTGAGACCCCGCATCAAGTGCGGGGTGACGGTGTGGGTTAGTTTATCCCAGGAGGCGTGTGATGATTTCATTGACCAGCTTCGGATTTGCCTGCCCCTTTGTCTCTTTCATGACCTGCCCGACAAAGAAGCCCATCAGGCCCTTTTTGCCGCCACGGTAGGCTTCTGCTTCCTTGGGGTTGGCGTCGATAATGGCAGCTATCACCGGTTCGAGCTCGCCGGCATCACTGACCTGCTTCATGCCGCGCTCTTCGACAATCTGAGCTGCGCTGGCGCCGGTTTCAGCCATGATTTCAAAGACCTCTTTTGCCTGCTTGCCGCTAATGGTGCCGTCAGCCACCAGCACCACCAGTTCCATGGCACCAGCTGCAAAAATCGAGCTATCTTTGGCCGTCTTATTGTGCGCATTCAAGTAAGCTGACAGATCACCTAGCAGTAGGTTCGCGTAGGGCTTTGCTAGCGTGCCTGCCCGCGCTGCATCAACAGAGGCCAGACCTTCGTCATAGTAGCGGGCAAGGTCAATATCTGCTGCCAAAACGCTTGCGTCGCGCTGGGGCAGACCGATATCAATCAGACGCTGGCGACGCTGGTCGGGTAGCTCTGGCAGGCGGGTCGCAATGCGCTCGATTTGCTCGTCAGTCAAGACGACGGGTGCAATATCGGGCTCGGGGAAGTAGCGGTAGTCCTGCGCGTCTTCTTTCGAGCGCAGCGTCGAGGTGACCTTAGTAACCGGGTCATAGTGGCGGGTTTCCTGGCTGACCGTGCCGCCGTTTTCGATTAGCTCGACCTGACGCACGATCTCATAGGCAACGCCATCATGCAGAGCCTTCAGCGAGTTCATGTTTTTGAGCTCCGTCTTCGTACCGAAGGGCTCGGTGCCGCGGCGACGCACACTGACGTTGGCATCGCAGCGCATGGACCCTTCCTCCATATTGCAGTCAGAAACGCCCAGAGTCAAAAAGATATTGCGCAGCTTATGGACA
>WRBW01000019.1 GCA_009784345.1 Coriobacteriia bacterium
CTCTATCCACCGTGGGCGCAAGAAAATTGATGGAATCTGTCCCTAGTACGAGAGGACCGGGATGGACGAACCTCTGGTGTACCAGTTGTCAACCAATGGCATTGCTGGGTAGCTACGTTCGGTCTGGATAACCGCTGAAAGCATCTAAGCGGGAAGCCAATCCAAAGATGAGTTTTCTCACTGGGTTAACCAGGTAAGACCCCTCGTAGACGACGAGGTTGATAGGCTTCAGGTATAAGTGTGGTGACACATTCAGCCGAGAAGTACTAATTGGTCGAGGTCTTATTTTCATTATGTGATTTTGATTTACGCTATTTAGCATTCAGGGTACCCAACCCCTGTCATCCTGAGCGGAGGGACGAAGTCCCGAAGTCGAAGGAACTGCAATCATGGGGACATGTAAACTGAATAATGACTTATAGAGAGTTTTCTATAATGTTGGTGATTATGGCGAGGAGGGTACACCCGATCCCATTCCGAACTCGGAAGTTAAGCTCCTCAGCGCCGATGGTACTACACTGTAGTGGTGTGGGAGAGTAGGACGTTGCCAACATTATAGAGAACTCTTTTCAATTGTGGTGGCACCTAGAATCACCGCTCGAAACCTCGCGTGGCTTAGCACGCGTCGGCTTCGACCAGTGACCCCATGCACTCACCACAATCACAAAATCCTTCAACTATCAAACCCAGCCGCGCGCTGGGTTTTCCAATTGGTGGTACTACTATGGGAGAAGATCTTTGAGGGGGACTTCAAGTATCTCTGCCATGCGAAAGAGAGTGCTGAGCTTGGGAGCCTGCTTGCCCTGTTCAATATATCCGATAGAGACTCGGTGCATATCAAGGAGTTCGGCAAATCCCTCCTGCGAGAGACAGCGTGACTTACGATACTTCTGAATCCTTGATCCCAGCTCTTTTTGAAATTCTTGATAATTGAGACTTTGCATAGTAAGTACATCATCGAGCTTTATGTAGATAATGACTACAAAGTAAGAATTTGCAATGTAGGAATATCTTATGCTAGTTTGTAAAGTGTAACTTTGCATAAAATTAGTGAGGGGAAGGGAAGAAATGAAGAAATTATTGTTATTTGTATTAGTGCTCTCTCTGTCCGCATTCATGCTGGTTGGATGTGATGATACAACTCCGACAGTGGTGGACACTGCTGATGCCGAAGCGACGGCACCAGCTGAAGATACGTCTAGCGGAGTGCAGACTTTCCAAATCGGAGATACTGTTGAGCTTAAAGACTTTAGGGTTACCGTCAATAGTGTTCGCACTGACATGGGAAGCGACATGATGGAACCTGATGCCGGAAACGAATACTTCTACGTTGATGTGACTATTGAAAATATATCTGATAGTGAGCAGACAGTGTCCTCGGTCATGATGTTTAGCGTAAGAGATCAGCAGGGCGTAACTATGGATCAGGCCATCTTCGCAGATACTAAAGGCTCTCTCGATGGGACAGTGCTTCCTGGGAAAATGATGACAGGTGAATATGCAGTTGAAGTACCTGAAGGTACGACTGGCCTTGAACTTCAATTTGACGGGGCGTTTTTATCTGGCGGTTCAATAATTATTGATCTCAACTAATCTATTAATAGATGTTAGCAATCGGAGGGTAAAATGGAACAAAATTCAAATATTCAAAATGGCGAACAGGGTGCTGGTGTACCAGTGCAACCTCAACAGCAATATGCACCACAACCTCAGCAACAGTATGCGCCACAAGCAATTGAGAATCCCGGTAAAGGAATGGGCATTGCCAGCATGGTGCTTGGAATTGTAGCTCTTGTCTTCTGCTTTATTCCATTTCTTGGCTGGCTTGGCGTAATACTAGGTATTGTCGGTCTTGTACTTGGATTTGTGTCACTCAAGAAGACGCCTCAAGGAGTCAAGTCAGGAATGGCTAAAGCAGGTATAGTCACGTCTATTATCGCAATAGCACTCAACTTGATAATGTTGATAGTGGTGGCTGGTTTCATTGGTGCTCTGGGTACTGCTGCGTCTGCTTCGGGGTACTAGCCATTGAAGCTTTCTAGGCGAGAAGGTCACATTTAGCTGGGCGAACAACATGCCTGACGACATGAGTGGGCTCGGAAACGAGCCCACTTTTGCTGTGTCTGCCAAGCCTCCAATTGAGTAGTGGGCGTGCTCCGCCGCGCGCTGCCCTTTATCATTTCAGCTTCAAGTGTCTTTTATCTGAGGCATAGCGAACTGCTTTGCGGTAGATATTGCGATCGCGCATCGTAGCCTTTTTGCCACGAAGATCCCTGTCTTTCCGATAGAGCATCTCTGGATCCTGATGGATCAAATCTTCGATGTGAAAATAGCCAATGTTTTGCAAGTTTCGTTTTGTTGCCTTCCCAACGCCAGGAATTAAAAGCAAGTCATGCTGACTCTTTCGGCTTGCCACAATTTGCCTCTGCGTTGATTTCTTACTTCGAGAAAACTCGAAGTAGACTTTCTGATTATAAATCCCGCTGACACGCTTCTTGACCTCTTTCAGAATGGGCGAAGAGCTGTTTCCGGTTAATCCGATAACCGCCCTATCATTTCTCTCGCTGATCTGAGTAGTAAAGATGTCTTCTCTATCACTGAGAAGTCCATAAATTAAGCGATTTCTGTTGGTGCGGAGAGCTTTTTTCCGCTTCCACTTCTCTTTTCGTTGCTCTGCATCCAGCTGTCGCTTTTCAAAGCCTTCCCAGAAATCTGGGTTGAATTTGACGAGCTGTACACACTCCTTTTCGAGGCATCTATGCTTTTTGAGTAGGTTCTTGCTTATGTAGCCGTGGTGACTCATACTATTGCAGTGTCCAACGACTTCGGATGCTTTACATAGTGACCCATTAAACAGGTACACGGGATCTTTCTTCAGTATTTTAATTTTGTCATCTGACATGTCGCACCTCCTGTCGTAAATATACCAACAGGCTCGGACAATTCAATTCTGGCACAGAGCTTGAGCCATGGAAAGTGTGCTGCGAGGAGCCTTGATGCCTAGCTCAGCATTGGGGCGATCAATATGCGTGGCTTGCATGGGCGTGCTCCGCCGCGCAATTGCTTGACTGCATTTGTGGGGATAACGTGTACTTGCCCTTCGTGCCCTAGTATTGAATTAACTACGGTGTTATTCTCAAAAAAATGATGTGGGGGGATTTCTATGGGCGTAAACGAAGTGGTTGAGGCTGACGAACTTGGACCTCGTGAGTCGGCAGAAAAGCGGTTTGAATCTTCAAGAAATGGCCTGCTGGCGGTATTGGCGCTTACTTGTGTCAATATTGCCCTCGTAATAGCTAATTTTGACCTCTTCTTTCTGTTCTCTGCCTACTTGCCCATGGACCTTCTCTTTATGGGGGCAGAGTTTTATGGCGCTCACGACTTCACCTTCTCAACGCTCGGGATAATCGCTGCCTTTGCAGCGACATCTGTCTATGGCATTATCTGGCTTGCGACTAAGAAGTACCGAGTGTGGATGATTGCAGCACTCGTGTATTTCCTGCTCGACATCGCGCTTTCGGTGCCGTGGCTCATTGGACAGTTTGCCGGAGAGTTCGATTTCACCCTCGTCATTGAGCTTGGCTTCATCGCCTGGATTCTGTATTACTTTGTGACAGGTGTCATAGCGTGGTACCAGCTGAAGACAATGCCCGAAGATGACCCCACCCTCGCGGCGCAAGCCGAAGACTCAGTAAGCATGTGGTATGTAAAGGACAAGCATTGATTAGAAATAATCTAGTCTCCACGGTAATCACTATGAGCGTTGCATCTATGGCAGCTTTGATTATCTACGTGATTGAGGTTCTCGGTGGCTTTGGCATGGGGCTCGAGCTTGTCTTCGCGCTATTGTCTCCCGTGCTATTTGTGGCTCTTGGCAGAAAGTTGCTCGTTCTGACCGAAAAGCCTCTTTGGGCATCAGTGATAGGGCCAGCAGTAGTGTCTCTTGCTTTCTCGGCTGCTGCTTTCATGTTGGGGCATATTTCACTAGATGAATTGCTTATTATCATGCTGCCATTTGTTGTGATTATGCCACCATTGTCTATGTGGATAGGCCTGCTCACAAAGCGCAATAGGCTGAAGACGAAATCCTAGAAGTGCAGAACGATAAGCGGAAGATGATGGCGAAGGCAGGAGCGGTGGAGGCTTAGGCAGGATTCCGGCGGAATCCTGCCCTCCGCTAATTAATCAGCTCCCCATCAATGTCACCCCGCACTTGATGCGGGGTCTCGTCCTTGACCTCGTTCATTTCCAACACTGTTTTGATCTAATCTGTATGGGCACTTCTCGAGCTCCATCATGCCTGTCCCAGCACTCATATAAGGCTGATTTTTTTGTTATATAAGGTGCTCATCTGTTCTCCCAGTCACGTCTGCTCTGGGCGATACACTCAAGGTGGTCTTCATAACCGCGAAAGGCGACCTGAGGGGGAGGGAAGTAATGAGCACAATTGGAGAAGCAAGCGGCAGCCAGGCGACCAGTCTCTCACTTCATCCTGCTGTGCATGAGCTAAAGCTCCATGTAGAAGAGAAGTCGCAGGATCTCGTTGGCTTGGTGCTAAAACATGACTTGCTGGTGAATCATACAGTCCCCTATCTTCATGCGAAGTACCATATTCAAATCGGCACGTTTGAATATGAGCTCTTATCACTCTTTCTTAAAGCAAGGCAAATCCGACTCTTTATTCAGCTCGTTAGATCGGAGCTAAATCAGGGCGAAATTCCAGATCTCCAAAAGATAGAGTCTATTGTTGCTGCGAGGATGCAAAAATACATAGAAGAGTTGAAAGAGTTGAAGCGGAGGTTAGAGCTGGCTCGCATGTTTATGTCTGCTGTCGGCACGCTGACGTGTAGCGAGAGAGAGACTCTTCGGAGTATATACCGCAGGCTCATGAAGGCCTTGCATCCAGACTTAAATCCAAGCCAAACGGAACGAGAGCTCGAGCTTTTTCACCAAGCGATCGAGGCGTACAAGGCGGGTGACTTGGAGGCTCTAAAATTGGTTCTACTTGTTGCTGAATATGAGGGCTTCATCGACAATGGTGACGGATTATGGGATGTGGAAATATCACAGATTGAATATCTGGAGCAAAAAATTGTGCAATTAGACACGAGTATCAAGAGGCTTGAGGCAAAGCTTGCGCTTGTAGAATCCTCTTTTCCCATCAATATGGCTGACGAGCTCGGCGACGGATCTCATATTAGAAAAGTGCAATCAAAATTTCTAAAAGACATCAGGGCAGCTCAAGCAAGGGTTTCTGAGCTTGAAGATAGCAAGGAAAAACTAATTTGTGAAGTGGCAATCATGAGTGCGAGACGAGGTGACTCGAGTGATAACTGAAAATACAAGTCTCAGCACCAGCTACGAATCAAGTAGCCTGCTTATGGCGGTGGCAAATGGTTCGGGCGACCTAGCTCTACCTTTTGCTCAAGAAATATTCCTCATGCATGTTTACATCGAGGTAAGAGAAGATTACGCTGGTTCTGGTTCCCTAATCGACAGTATTGGTCCTGGTATGCAGCTTGAAATAAAGCGTGCACTTAATGCTTGCGCTGAAGAGAACAAGTACGCTGTTAATCTTCACTTCACGTCTGGCGAGATAATTGGTTCTTTTTCCCGGGACGACAAAAGAACAAGAATTGTTGCGCGTCTCTTAAATGCCGGGAAGCAAGTTCGTGCAGAAGTTAAAGGTATTGGGTTGTGTGGAAGCAAAAAGAAGATTGGTATCAATGTGATGCTGTATGACTGACTTTATCCGTGATGTTGGGGAACAATTGGACGCTAATCTCGACGAGGTATTGTTCATGCTGCTAACTGCTTTTGGTCACGAGATCGACGGGTATCTTATTGATGTCGAGTGCTCTGGAAAAAAATGGTTCGAAACTGTCAAGGTTACGGTTGCGCCCTTTCATGGGGAAGATATCAGTTTTGAAAAACTTGCGGGGATGCAAAGCGACATTGCTGAATGTTTAGATAGTTGGAGATATGCACCATATCCGTTTTTGATTGATTACAACCTTCCCTCCATTGAGCTTGTTGAAATTGTAACGGTAGAATCTGATACGGCAAGCAGAAAATGTCGCTTTGAAATAATGGAAAAGATGCAAATTGGCCCGACACGAAAGGAGCTTGAGAGGCAAAGGCTTGAACGTGAAGACGCTGATCAAGAATCGAAGGAGTCATTTCCTTACGAAGTGCAGGTGATTATGGATGCCGCATCTGATTATTTCGGCAGGGCGCTTGAGAATATAAGAAACGGTGGGGGCGATACACCTCCGCCCTATGAGCCACCACCCAGAACGAGGCCTTTCGGCAGCCAGACTTCGAGATTCGAAGACTGAGAGTAAGTGAAGAGCTGCTCAGGGGATGTGCCAGAGTGTGGGGGAGTGCGTCCACTCCAGGAATCTGGCAGTTATTCTGGGGTTTCTATACCTTCGAGCTTGAGGAGGTGGATCTTTGTTGGGAGTCCGCCCCCATAACCAACCAGTTTGCCGCTTGAACCAATAACGCGGTGGCAGGGTATGATGATCGCGATGGGGTTGCGGTTGTTGGCTCCGCCGACTGCGCGTGAGGCCTTGGGCTTTCCGATGCGCGCTGCTATATCGCCGTAACTGCAGGTTTTGCCGTAGGGTATGGTGCAGAGTGCCTGCCAGACAGCCTGCTGGAAATCTGTGCCCGCAGGTGCTAAAGGCAGGTCAAAGCTGTTGCGGGTGCCAGCAAAATATTCGTCCAGCTGGCGTGCTGCTTCATCAAGGAGGGGAGTCTGCTGCTCGCAACGGTCAGCGGGCAGGCGATATTCTTCAAAGTAAAGTCCTGAAAGTTTGCCATCGCTGTCTGCTAGGTAGACTTCCCCAATGGGGGTATCTTTTTTCATCCAATTAGTCATGGTCATTATTGTAGCCCAGTGAAGGTCAAGGGCGAGATGCCGGCTCGGAGGCCGGCATGACAAGGAAAATTATTTGTATGGCAATATGTGTTGACGGACTATATTATATAGCGTATAGTATTAGACGAAGAACAAAGTTAGAGCGCAGGGCGGGACTAGCGAACCCACAACTCCGCTTTTTGATTAACAAAGTAAGGAGGAAGACATGTTTCAACTCGGTTCGAGCTTACTCGATGGCTGCGTCCTCGCCGTGCTGGCACGCGAAGACGCCTATGGCTACAACCTGACTCAGGATATCAAAGAAGTAATTTCGGTATCAGAATCCACGCTCTATCCCGTTTTGCGCAGACTGCAAAAAGATGAAATGCTGACGACCTACGATCAGCCCCACAGTGGGCGCAATCGTCGTTACTACCGCATCACCGATGCGGGGCGCGAAAGGCTCGGGCAGACACAAACTGCCTGGACGGATTTCAAAACAGATGTCGATACTTTGCTGATAGAAGGCGGAAAGAAGGCCGACAGCAGCGACATTATAAAGGCAAACAATACTGAAGTAGACGCAGACATACAGAAAGGGGGCGATAGCACATGAGCACGTCCACACAAGCACCAGCAACAAAGCTCGCCTTCCTGGCGCAGCTCGAGCAAAAGCTCAAAGGCATGCCCGAATCTGAAATCGCCACAGCGATTTCCTACTACGACGAATACCTGTCTGACGCAGGTCCAGAAAATGAAGCAAAGGCACTGGCACAGTTGGGCAGCCCCGCAGAAGTAGCGGCCGGCATCATGGGCGACTACGTGCATGCCGATGCAACCAGCGATAACAAGACGGTCGTTGGCGGACTCAATAACATCTGGGTTGTCATCATTGGTATCTTTGCTGCCCCCATTGCCCTGCCGATGGCCCTCGCGATAATCGCTCTTATCTTTAGCCTGCTCATGGCAGCACTCTCTGTGGTCTTCAGCTTCTTTGTCACCGCAGCAGCACTGGTGCTGGCAGGCCTTGCCTACCTGGGCGTTGGCTTTTTCACCATGGCAACGAGCTTTGCCACGGGACTTTTGACGGTGGGCATTGGACTCGTAGCCATGGCCATTGGCTCGGCCCTGCTGATAGTCTTTATCTGGGCACTGCGCCAGATTATCAATGGCGTAGCAGTATTGGGCGCAAAGCTCCTGCAACGCTGGAACAACAGAAACACAGGAAGAGAGGTGGCATCATGACGATGAAACCAGCCATCAAAACACTCTGGGTCATCATTGCTGCGACCTTTCTGATAGGACTCGGTCTGGCAGGTATTGGCGCTGCACTGGGCGGAAATGCCTTCCTGAGTCTCGCCGAAGGAAACCTGCATTTCTACAACTGGCGCGACGGTCGTGCCTATGATCGCCACGGTGAACCGGTCGGTGGTTACGTCGATCTCCAGTCGGGAGAAGGCACAACACAGGGCCCCATTTCTGAGCTGACGGTCAGGGTTGTCAGTGCTGACATCTATGTCAAGCCGTCAAACAGAGACTTCGTTTTGTACCGAATCGATTCGGGCACCCCAGAACGCTATGCCGTTAACCTTTCTGACGGACGCAGCCTCTCGATTGTTCATCGCGACCTTTCAGGCTTCAACTTAGGTCTGCCCAACGTCAACATCGGTCAAAGGGATGTCATCACAATCGAGGTGCCAACACAGATGCTGCTCTCTGATGTGACGCTCAGCAGCGTTTCAGGTGACATCAAAATCACCGAAGATCTGACGGCAAAGAAGCTCTCTATCGAAAATGTTTCGGGCGATGTGAGCATCGCGGGGCTCGGCATCAGCGACTTGACTGCTGCTCAAACGCTCATTGACCTCGCGCCAACCGGCGAAGAGCCAGGTGCTGATACAGGCCCCAGCTTCCCCACGGGAACCGAGCTCAGCATCAGCAGCGTCAGCGGCAACATCAACATCGACCAGAGCTTCCTGTCAGCACTCTCGCTTGACCTCGTATCGGGTGACGCAAATATTGCCATCCACCAGATGGAGGACTTCACGGTAAACCTGAACAGCGTCGGTGGTCGCGTCGAACTTGACGACGGCAGGGTCATCAGCGGCCTGGGCGTGACCAGTTCTGGCGCAGGCCCCAAGCGCGCGGACATCAACATGGTCAGCGGCACGGTGCGTCTCGAGGACATGACCATCACGCCCTAATAACGCCCCACAACACCCGCGTCTGCCCTGCAAGCACCCCCTTCCCCAGCTAAGCAGGCGCAGCTACCCTCTAGAGGCGGAGTACGTCCAGACATGAGGTTTGGACGCACTCCGCCACCTTTTTGTGAAGATGAAGCCTCTGGGCACTATCCTAAATCATGCATGCTCTATGCATGGGTGCTCGATGTACTCATAATTACTTGACTTCAATTTGATGTGACACTATGATAGTCTGCATTAAAAACACGGAGGTGGACCGCTTCACGTAGCCTTACGTTTACTCTTTGGACAGATGGGGAGTCAGGGTAATGTTTGACAGCAGGAAGCGGTTTTTTTCAATTGCCTGCGCTGTGCTCGTGCTGACGGCATGTGCGGTGCTTCTTGCCATGCCGGGCGTGGCAAGCGCCCAGCAAGATTTCACGCAAGATGAAATAGATGATCCCCTTATTTGGTATGCGGTGCCAGACCGCGTGCAAACGCTCGCACGTCCCGCAAATGGTAATGCCTATTCTGCTTTGCTCAGTGCTATCACGGCTTCCCCCGCCCATCAAATCACTCATATCTACGTGCCCATGCACATGAACACGGGCAATATTTTTGCCTCAGCTGTCGCTGTCAGGCCGGGGGCCACGGTGGTGGTGATAGGTGCCCATCCGCGGGCTCCAGGCGGGCAGGTGGTGCTTTCAGACACCGATGGCGGAGCGAATCCTTCCCGTGTTTTCCTGCTGCGGGGCGATGGTGGGGCGGCGAACCTCCAAAGCGGCCTGGTGCTGCGCAACTTCGTCGTGCAGCGCGGGCTGGTGCTAAGCGCGACCGCAACGACGCCTGATGTCCCGCCGGCACCGCGGCCTATTCCGCACACGGGGACCGGCGTGGGCGGCGGCATAGCCATTGAAAACGCGGCCCTTGCCCCCTGGTTGCCAGGCGGCGGTGGCGGACACTTGATTCTGTGCCAGGGCGCGGTGATTCGCAATTGCTCGACGGGCAATAGTGGCGCGGTCGATGTGCAGGCAAATGGGCGCCTTACGCTGATGCCGGGGTCAATAATGCATGACAATTATGTAGGCGTGTCAGGCGGAGCCATACACTTGCGCAACAACGCACGCATGGTCATGCACGGCGGCGAGCTGCGGGGCAACCAGGCAGATGCGCGTGGCGGTGCCATCGACCTGCAGGGTGCGGGTGCGCGCCTTGAAATGCATGCGGGCAGCATTACCGGAAACAGCGCTGACAATGGGGGAGCCCTGTACGTAGCCCGCTCGAATCTGGGCAATGTGCGCATAGCGAGTCAGGTGATATTTTCAGACAATGAGGCGCGCGAGGGCATAAAAATCGACAGTGACGCGGCGCGCAATAATCCCCAAATAAACCCCGGTCAGGTGTCGCTGCACTGGTATGAAGAGAGGCCGGCAGGCTCAGGGCATTTCTTTGCTACTACCCCGCATGCCCTCAACAACTACGATATTAACGCGCAGGCACAGGTCAGCTTCAGCCTCGAGACTCCCCTGACGACGCTCAGCCTGGGCCACACTAGTCTGGGTGCTTTTGCAAACCTTTCGCAGGTCTTTGACTATCACCTCTTTCTGACCCGTGACGAACAGGGGCAGCTGCCCCTGACCGGACCGGTCGCCTTCGTCATATCGGGCACCGGTCTTGCAGAGCCCATAGAGCAAACGGCCATCCTTTGTGCGCACGGTAGCCTGAAAATAAGCTTAAGTCATGGCCAACAGGTCGTCTTTCAAGACATCCCCCAAACAGCCTCTTTTCGCGCGGTGGCACAGCAGCACAATCCCTACAGCCACCATCACATCGATGGGGCTCTGCCGGATTTTGATACCACAAGTGCTGACACGGGCTCGCGTCTGATGACACCGCATCGCCGCATCGATTTTTTCGCGACCTGGCGCGGAGCCCCGCCCACGAAGCTCTGGCTGCCAGCCCCGCGGCTCGCAACAGCCTACCTCGTGATAGCCAGCTTGCTCCTGCTTGCGACGACGGTCTTAGCAAGGCCCAAGCCTGAGCCGCAGGATGAGTGCTACAATGGCGGAGTACGTCCATAAATCAGCTATGGGCGCACTCCGCCACTTTATTTTGAAATGAGGCCCGCTAACGTGAATCTGAAATCTGTCTTCAAGTGTCTCGTCCTTGTTTTTGCTGTGACGCTGTGTCTTGCGCTGCTGACGTCTTGTCAGGGGGAGCGTGAAAGTGATGAGCGTTTTACTAGTCCGCCGGTGTCGCTGCCAGAGCCCATCAAGGACCTGAGTATTGTCATGAAGGCCGGCAATATCAAGATTGTTCCGACTACTGATCCGGAAATGTCGTACACGATTCGCGCCCCCGCCTATGATCGCTACATTGTTGAAATCAAAGAGGGCGAATCAATGTCAATCGAGTTTAATGACAACGGTACGCGCCTGCGCCTGGGGCAGATTCTGCGCAATATCGACCAGATTACGGTCTATGTGCCCGAAAATATGGTATTTGACAGCGTTGATTTGCACACCTACAGCGGCAATATTACGGTCGAGGACAACCTGGATGCGCACAGCTTAAGTGTCGACAGTGTGTCAGGTGTGGTTGACATCAATGGCTTGGCGCTGAACCTGCCGGATGGCTGCGACCTGAACGTCAAAAGTGTCAGCGGTAACGTCGATGTGCGCCTGAGTTTCCTGTCTGCGCTGAAGCTTGATGTGACCTCGGGTGACGTCACGATCACGACGCATTATCTGGACCAGTTCACCGTGACGGCTAACAGCACCAGCGGTACGGTTACCAAAGACGGCGCAAATGTGGTGACGGGCATGGGCTCGGGTACTTCAGGCACCGGGCCAAAGCAGATGACAATAGATCTTATGAGTGGGAATGTGGAGCTGCTAGGTGCAACCCGCGCCCGCTAACTAGTAGCTGAAGTTGAGGCTGCCTGTCTCGCTAAAGTCGCTTAAGGCAAAGACCCAAATATCGAGCTGACCTACTGACGAAATCAAGACAAAGTAGTCGCCTGCAACCAATGCCCGTTGGTAGGCTAACGGGTCGAATTCCGCGCGGAGCTCTTTGTCGAGCACGCGGGTAAACCCGGTCGTGTCATCGTAGCGATAGACCAGATAGCTGCCATCTGCTGGGAAGGCGAGGGTGCCTGACGCGCCGTCAGCGAAAAAGGATTCGCGGTCGATGAAGGCCTCTGATGAATAGAATCCTTCAATGTCAGACTGGTTCAAGACGCGGTCATACACGCCAGCTCCGGCACCTGTACCGGTTCCTGCATCGGCGGCAGACCCCAGTTCGTGCATCGAAAGCAGCAGTATTCCTGCGTCATCAACGTAATCTGACTCGGGGTCTATCAGCTGCCCCTGCTCATCAACGGCGTCAGAAGCGACATCCAGTCCCACCCACAGATTCCCTTCAAAGGGCATCAGCACTTCGGGCAGGAGGGTGTCAATCTGACCCGTGATAATGCGGGGCGCAGCCGGGTTGCTAAAGTCCACGGCATATTCGGGCTGGTCGATCTCTGGCGAGGTCAAAAATAGTATGTCTCCCACAAATCCGCGGGGGAACAGTTCCTGCCCGTCACCAAAGCCGTCAAGGTGACCGGCGACTTCAAAGTTTTCATCCAACACATAGACCTGCATCTGTGTCTTAAAGTCACTGCCAGCACCATCGCCTGGTGCAGACCCCAGCGCCGCCACATAGGTATAGACGGGCGCTGCTACACGCAACTTTCCGCCTGATTCGCTCATGGCTTCGGGGCCTTCAACAACACCTTCCAGGGTAATGGTTGGGCCAAAGGCCAGCTGACCATCGCTCAAGTTCAGGCGTGTGATGTAGCTGGCCATGGCAAAGGTACGTCCCTGGCCGATTTCAGTCGTATTGGATAAGAAAAGCTCGCCGGCTCCGCCATACAAAATATCAGTGCCGCCCAAAAAGGCAGCCTGCGAGATCAGTTCGCTGTCGCCGTCGACGGCAATGCCTGCAAGCATGGTGTAGCTGGTGTCGCGACGGTCAATGTCTGCTGATATGCGAATGTCTTGCGGCAAGACTAGGGTCGTATCACCGCTGCCTGCGCGGGTCACAAAGGGAATATAGCCCTGTGGTTCGTCAACGCGCAAGTGATCATAGTTGAAGATGCCGTAGTCGGTGGCGACATACAGTACATGTGCCATCATGCGCGAGCCCAGATAAACACCCGTCATATGATAGGCCTCGACCAGTTGTGGCGCCTGAGGTGTGCTGATGTCAAAGATTTGCACCGCGGTACCGCTGGGATCATCTGCAGCTTCACCAGACGAGCCAGACAGATCATCTACCGGTTCAGGCAGGGGTGTGACCGGGATTTCAGACGCAGTCGCAGCGTCCGCGTCAGCATCTGCCGCATCATCTTCAGCTGCCGTCACAGTAGCCTCGACAGAAGCATCGGCCTGTTCGCTATAAGGTCTGGGCAAGAGGGTGCTCAAGCTCACCAGGCGATCGCCGGCAACAAAGATATTGATGTAGCGCATGTGCCAATTGTCATCGGGCAGAACCGTGCCCGCCATCATCTCTGCAGCAGCAATAACGCCGGCATCGCTCAGCGCACCGTCAGCATCCAAACTGAGGATGCGAATCTGCTCGCCAGCCACAACGTAGAGGTAGGCGCCAGTCCCCTCAGCACTCACGGCAAGCGAACGCGCAGGGTTTTGCGCACCTGCGTCTGCCAGCTGCATCAAGGTCAGGGGTGAAAATTCAAGGGCAATATTGTGCTGGTTGCGAAAGATGTCCGTGTCATCAAAGTAGATGGCAGCATCTTCTTCATCGTAATAGTCTGCCGTCTCTTCATCATAGAACTCGTCGTCTGCAAGGTCATAGTCTTCATCCAGATACTCGTCATCCAGATACTCATCAGCGCCGTCCCAGTCGCTGTCAGCCTGGGTCTCCTCTTCAAAAGCAGCAGCCGCTTCAGCCTCGCTCATGAACTCCTCACCCGCAGCGATAGCAGGGTCAGGCTCTTCTTCAACCCACAGCTCATCGTCACCTAGGTAGGGTTCGTCATGGTCAGACTCCGCCGCCTCATCAGCCCCGGCACCCGCGCCAGTACCAGCACCAGCAGCGTCCGCGCCAACCAGCAAGCCTCCCTCATCTGCATGACGCTTGGCCGCCGCCATGAAGACCTCGAACACGGCCTCGTAGCTGTCCGGCGTCTTTGCATCCAAAGAATCGTAGCCAATCGTCGGCGTCAAAAACAGCCACATGGCACCCAGACCCACGGCAACAACCGCCACGCCCGACGCCAGATACATCAGCTTACGCTTGAGCGAACTACGCATTTTCATACATCCCCCCGACATATGTGCGACCAAAAACTGCCCGGAATCGCCACCCGGCAGCCCACAATAGACAGTGCAATGATACACTTTATTGCGACAGTTCACGCAAGACGTAAAGCACTGTTACCCACGCCGCCGCACCAATGATTGGCCTAGAATTGCCCCCAAAACCTAAAGGAACGGAGCCTGCCCCCATGACAGTCAAAATCGACGGAAATTTGGTCGCTGCTGCAGTGAGAAAAGAAGTGGCGGAGGGCGTCCAAACCTTCCACAATCAAACAGGGCAGCAGGTGGGCTTGGCCGTCGTTTTGGTCGGTGAAGACCCGGCGAGCGCCGTCTATGTGCGCATGAAAGAGGCCGACTGCGCAGAGGTCGGGATCCGCACCTTTGACACACGCCTGCCGGCAGACACCGCGCAAGATGAGCTGCTGACTCTGGTCGATGAGCTCAATGCGGATGCGCGCGTGCACGGGATCTTAGTGCAGCTGCCGCTGCCAGCTCATATTGACGAAGAAGCCGTCATCAACCGCATTGCTCCCTCGAAAGATGTTGATGGCTTTACGGCCAGTAACCTGGGGCGCATTATGCGCGGCGCCTGCGGTCTGCGTGCCTGCACCCCGCTGGGGGTCATGCGCTTGCTCGAGCACTACGGCATTGACATCGAAGGCAAGCACGCCGTCGTGGTAGGCAGGTCTACTATTGTGGGCAAGCCGCAGTCACTGCTGCTGCTCGAGAAAAACGCCACGGTCACGATTTGTCATTCGCGCACCGCAGATCTGCCGGCCGTTTGTCGCCAGGCAGATATCTTGGTGGCTGCCGTGGGACGTGCGCAGCTGCTAGGCGCTGATTGCATCAAGCCGGGTGCCGTTGTCATTGATGTCGGCATTAACCGCAGCGATTCAGGCCTCGTGGGGGACGTCGACTATGCCGTGGCAGAGCCCATTGCATCTGCCATTACGCCCGTGCCGGGTGGCGTAGGGCCGATGACGCGGGCCATGCTTATCGAAAACACCCTCCAAGCTGCTCAAGACACCCAATGAAACATCTAGCCTTGCATACTTGTTGTGCGCCTTGCCTCATCGGTGTCTACGATGAGCTCGCCGCGCAGGCCGACCACATTACCTGCGTCTTCTACAATCCCAATATTGCACCAGAAGACGAATACACGCGCAGACGCGATACTTTTGTCGAGTACGTCCAATCACGCAACATCGACTATGTCGAAATCGACCCGCATGATGACTGGACTGAAGAGTTTGGGCAGTTCCTCGAACTGTCAAGTGATGAAGACGATACGACACGTCTGCCCGAATGCAGTGTGCGCTGCCGCGCCTGCTATCGCCTGCGACTAGCCCGCGTTGGGCAGTGGGCGATACACAATGGCTGCGACGGTCTTGCCACAACACTGACGGTCAGCCCCTGGCAAAACATTGATGCGATTCACTACGCCGGTGCCGAAGTCGAGCTCTGGTGTCCTGAAGTGAAATTTGTCGCCAGTGATTTCCGCGATAACTATCGCATGGCCCAAAACAAGGCCACAGCTCAAGGGCTGTATCGCCAAAACTACTGCGGTTGCCTGTCCAGCGCCGTCGAAGCACAAGAACAGCGTGATGCCCGCAAATTACAGAGGGCAGCTGACAAGGCTGCCAGAAAGAACGCCGCCCATGACCACAGCTAGCCTCCGTACCGAAGATTTCAACTATGATCTGCCCGAAAGCAGTATCGCGCAAGAGCCCATGATGCCGCGCGACCACTGCAAGCTGCTGGTCATGAACCGAACAGACAATACGCTGGAGCACCGCCATTTCTATGACATCGTTGATTACTTTGATGCCGGTGACTTGCTAGTAGTCAACGACACCCGCGTCTTGCCAGCACGTCTGCAGGGTAAGCGCGCAGACACAGGCGGTGCTGTTGAAGTCCTGCTGCTGAAAGAACTCGACGCCGACACGCACACCTGGGAATGCCTGGTCAAACCCGGCAAGCGCGTACGCGAAGGGGTAGAGCTCGCGTTCTTTGGAGCCGAGGACGTTCCGAGTACCTCACCCTCAGATGAGCCCTGCCTGTCGGGCACTGTCGTAGAAGTAGGCGATGAGGGCTTGCGCAGCATTCGGTTCGCCGCTGCAGACGAGGACTTCCATGCGGCCATTCATAAGCTGGGCACCCTCCCTCTGCCACCCTACATCAAGGACTATGCGGGTGAACAGGACCTCTACCAAACCGTGTACGCGCGCCAGGACAAAGAGCACAGTGCCGCAGCTCCTACTGCCGGCCTGCACTTCACCCCAGAACTGCTGCAGCAGCTGCAGGACAAAGGGGTCGAGATCGCCCGCGTGCGCCTCGATGTTGGGCTTGATACCTTTCGGCCGGTCAGCGAAGACGACCCGACTGCCCACCATATTCATACGGAGTATTTTCAGGTTCCCGCAGCAGCAGCAGGTGCCGTCAATGCCGCGCATGATCGGGGTAATAAGGTGGTGGCCGTGGGTACAACCGTCGTTCGCGCCCTGGAATCTGCTGCCGCACTGACGGGTAGTGCTCACATCGAAGCACAGGGTGCCCCGACTTCGCTCTATATTTTGCCCGGCTATGACTTTCAGGTGGTGGACGCACTCATCACTAATTTCCATGTGCCCAAATCGACGCTCGTCATGATGATTTCGGCCTTTGTCGACACAGAGCATGGTCGTGAGCGCACGCTAGCTGCCTATGCCGAAGCTGTCGAAGAGGGGTATCGTTTTCTGTCCTTCGGCGATGCTATGTTAATTTGGTCTTGATAGCTTCTACACAACTACTTTATAATAACTTCATAAGTGTTTTAACAACTGATCGCCACAAACAGGGGAGCTGAGTCACCTACCAGACGTGACCCAGCAGTGTTTGAGGGGGTCACAACATGCATAAGATACTCTTAGGTCGAATGATTCGAATGGCCTACTTTGCCACGGTCGCCCTGACCCTTCTGCTAATCTTGCCCCACGTCGTTGGTGCCGCGACTTACACACCATCAGTGTCTGCGGGGCGCTATTTCGGAAGCGCCATTAGGTCAGATGGCAGCCTCTTTACCTGGGGTAGTAATGCTAATACCGCACTGGGCTATGCCAGCTCCAGCCCACAGCTGGAGCCCAAGCAGGTCAATACGACCAAGTTCACGCAGGTCTCTGCGGGCTATGATCATGCGCTGGCAATAGATGTAAATGGCAGTCTCTGGTCCTGGGGCAATGGGAGCTCTGGGAAACTCGGGCAGGGTAGCGAATCGAACCACCCAACGCCCACCCTCGTAAACTTCGACAACGGAGCAGGCTCCCCCGGCGCGTGGAAGGCCATCAGCGCCGGCATCAATCACTCTGTGGCTATCGCAAGTGACGGCAGCTTGTGGGGCTGGGGCTCAGCGGGCTTGACGGGCGACGGAACCACGACGTCAAGAAGTGTACCCACGCAAGTCATGCCAGGGTATACCTGGAAATCGGTATCAGCTGGCTATGATTACACGCTCGCCTTACGTAGCGACGACACCCTCTGGGCCTGGGGCGAAAACGGACCCTACGGTCAGCTGGGCAACGGAGGGGTGAACACGGTACTCCCTGCACCCGTTCAAGTCATAGGCAATTGGAGGGCGGCCAGTGCCGGGCGTGGTCTCACTACCGGAACCGCGCACTCCCTTGCTATTGGTGTCGACGGAAGGCTCTACGGGTGGGGCTACAGTGTAGGTGGTCAGGCACCTGCTAGCACGACTCCCGCCCTCATCAATTCGGACAGCGATTGGGTAAAGGTTGCATCCGGCTACGGCAGCAGTGCTGCCTTGAAGTCAGACGGCAGCTTGTGGACCTGGGGCAGCAATTCCGGCCTGCAACTGGGTCATGGCACACAGTACACATCGGTCAGCACACCAACGCAATTGATGCCTGATGAAAAGTGGTCCGATGTCTCGATAGGTGCAGACTACATGCTGGCCTTGCGTGAAGACGGCAGCTACTGGTCCTGGGGCTACGCCCAAGGCGGCCGCTTGGGACGCGGCCAAACAACAGGCTATCTTGCACCCGGTGTTTTGTCACCATCACTGGTCAGACTCATCCAATTCGACAGCACTCTTGCCGGCAATGGCATTGTCGATTCCCGCGTCGTGCTACCGGGCAGTGCCCTTGGCACGCTCGCCCTGGTGCCGAAAACTACTGACGAAAGCCTGAGTTTCGCGGGCTGGTATGACGATCCCGTGGGGGGCACGCAGCCAACCCACTTGACCGTCCCCGACGGGCACACGACCTACTATGCCCGCTGGCAAAAAGAGGGCGCCGCCTTTTACGGTAGTCGCGTGATTGCTTTTGACCCGCAGGGAGGCACGGGCAGCAAAATCAAGGACGTTTACAACATCAATGATCTACTGCCGACGCCTCCTGCGACAACGCGGGTCGGGCACACCCTACTGGGTTGGTTTGATGAACCCATTGGTGGAAACCTCTTTAATCCCAGCGGTCTCGTCGAAGATGATGCTACCTACTATGCCCAGTGGGCAATCAATCGCTATACCGTAAGCTTCAATTCGCAAGGTGGCAGTGCTCAGGCAGCCAGACAAGTGAACCATGGTGCAGCCATAGGTGCCCTGCCGGTGCCGAGCCGTGCCGGTCACGTGTTCCTAGGATGGTGGACCTTGCCCAGCGCAGGAATTCAGGTGAGTGCGTCCACGCCCGCAACATCACCGCTGGTGCTACACGCTCGCTGGCGGGCTGTTCCGGCACCCGCACCTGCGCCGGCTCCTGTCGTGAGATCAAACAACAACAGACTGAACGGGCTAAGGCTCAATCGCGGCAAGCTTACGCAGCGCTTCAGTCCCAGTCGCGCCACCCATACCGTCCGTCTGACGCGCACACAGACTCAGGTGCGCATCACACCCACGCGGGCACACAGTAGGGCGCGCGTCCAGGTGCGCGTCGGCAACACCTGGCGCAACGCAGCAAGTCACAACATAAAGGTCGCACGCGGCAAAACCGCCACCGTGCGCTTTCGCGTAATTGCAGAAAACGGCGCGATTCGTAACCACAGCGTCCGCGTCCAACGCGCCCGCTAAGGTCAAGAACGAGATTCCGCACCTGCGTGCGGTGTCTCGCCCTCAACTTGTAAAACCCTTTCTTGTCCCATCAGCTTGCGGCTCTGGCATAGTGAAGGTAAGAATTGCTATAGCTCTTGAGTCAAATTAATATTCGTATACAAGGCGCATAAAAGATTTTTTGTACTTTGTATGTCAATCTTTCTAATTCAATGAATATTCAATCTACATCTCAATTTTATTCAACTTTTCTATATTTTGAAATTGTACTGCGCTGAAAAAACGTTAGAGGTTTTCGTTGTCACTTGTTGGTAAATAACAATAATCAGATGACGAAAGGACAGATCATGCCAGGCAGAAACAACAAATACACCCCCGAATTTAGAGAAAGCACCTCAAAGCATATAATCGAGTCAGGAAAGTCGGTGCCAACAGTCGCTAACGACCTTGGCATCAACAAAGGACTGCTCTATAAATGGGTGCAAGATTATCGAAGGGATAATAATCTGCCCACATGGGCCGAACAACAGGGGATTAAGCCAATGCGAAAGAAATCCGAATCAGATTTGCTGTATGAAAAGAAGGAGCTTGAGCGTGAGCTCAAGCGTCAGAAGAAAGAAAACGAGGATCACAAGGAGACGATAGAAATCCTAAAAAAGTCCCTGTCCATCTTCGCGCAACCAACCAAATGAAGTAC
>WRBW01000020.1 GCA_009784345.1 Coriobacteriia bacterium
ATGTCAGACCTCCAGAAGAAATCTATGCGATTACGCAAGATCCAAAGCGTGACGACGCTCCTGCCGAAGAAATCGTCACCATCAGCTTTGAGGGTGGTCTACCCGTTGCCCTTAATGGCAAGGCCATGAAGCTTTCGCAGCTTTTGCCGCAGCTCAATGAAATTGCAGGACCTCATGGTGTGGGTCGCATCGACATGATTGAAAACAGGCTGGTTGGGGTCAAGTCTCGCGAAAACTATGAGGCTCCCGGTATGATGACCTTGATTGCTGCCCACAAGGCTCTCGAAGAGCTGACGCTTGAACGTGACCTGTCGCAGTACAAGCTGACGCTCGAGCAACAATGGGCGAAACTGGTCTACAACGGCATGTGGTTTAGCCCGCTCAAAAGCGCCATCGATGCCTTTATTGCCGACACGCAAAAGTTTGTGACGGGGGATGTGCGCGTCGCCCTCTACCGGGGCAGCATTACCGTCATCGGGCGGACGAGCCCCTATTCCCTGTATCGCTATGACCTCGCCACCTATGAGCCCGGCGACCAGTTCAACCACAAGGCAGCAAAGGGCTTTATGGAGCTCTACAGCTTGCCCATCAAGGTGTGGTCCAATGCGCAAGTGGGCTTGCACAAACAGGTCAATGCAGACTGAACAGATCAAAAGGAGTAGTGGACCGTCACTCATGAAAATACTAAGGTCACAGCCATGAGCCTGAAAAAACCTGCCTGGAGCGGACGCTTTAGCGATGTCCCCAGTGAAGACTTGATTGTCTTTGGGGCATCGCTGCCCGTCGACAAGCGCATGTGGCGTCAAGATATCGCGGGCTCTATTGTGCACTCGCAAATGCTTGCCCGTCAGGGAATCATCACGGACAAAGAAGCCGCCGCCATCAAATCGGGCTTGCAAGTCATCGAGGCTCAGATTGAAGAGGGCAGCTTTCAGTGGGCTATAGAGGACGAGGACGTCCATATGGCCATCGAGCAGGCCTTGACGAAGCTCATTGGCGAAGACGGAGCACGCCTGCATACGGGGCGCAGCAGAAACGACCAGGTAGCCACCGATACGCGTCTGTATCTGATGGATCGTGTGCTTTCTATTAGCCGCTCGCTCAATGCCCTGCGCCTCGAGCTGATTCATCTGGCTGAAAAGCACAGTGCTGTGATCATTCCTGGTTACACACATCTGCAAAAGGCTCAGCCCATCAGTATCGCGCACTACTATTTGGCCTATGCCCAAATGTTTGCCCGTGACTTTAAACGCTTTACTTCTGCCTATGAGGCGGCCGATAATTGCCCGCTGGGCTCTGCAGCACTGGCAGGCACCAGCTATCCGCTGGATAGAGAATACGTCGCAGACCAGCTGGGTTTTACCCGCGTCAGCATTAACGCCCTTGATTCTGTCAGCGACCGCGACTTCTTGTTAGATGCCGTCTATGCCGCGTCTGTGTGTCAGGTACATTTGTCACGCCTGTCTGAAGAGCTCATACTGTGGACGACTGAAGAGTTTGGTTATTTGAAACTCTCTGATAAGTATTCGACAGGTTCTTCAATCATGCCGCAGAAAAAGAATGCCGACTTTGCAGAGCTCATCCGGGGCAAGACCGGTCGGGTCGTGGGAGATCTGAATTCGCTGCTGGTTACCCTCAAGGGGCTACCGCTTGCCTACAACAAGGACATGCAAGAAGATAAAGAGCCTGCTTTTGATGCCCTCGACACTATCGAGTCATGCATCAAGGTTATGACCGGCATGATTGCGGGTCTCAGCCTTAATGAAGGGCGCATGCGTGAAGCCTCGACCGGTGGCTTTATGGCAGCAACAGATCTCGCTGACTATCTGGTCGAAAAGCACCTGCTGCCCTTCAGGCAAGCACACGAGATTGTCGGCAATATCGTCTTGACCTGTGAAAGACAGGGGCGCAAGTTGCAGGACTTGAGTATTGACGAGCTGCAAGGATTCTACCCAGGCTTTGGTCGTGATGTTGAAGACGCGCTACGCATCGACAAAATTGTTGATGCGCGCACGACAGAAGGCGGAACTTCAAGAACTGCCATAGCAGTTCAGTTGGAGAAAACACGCCAGGCTTATAGCTTAGACGAACAACTCATAGCCCTCAGGTAGGACGCATCAGGCGTCCAGACTCGGTGTCGTGAACTAATTTCCTATCGGTCACGTAGCTTCAAGTACGCTCCCTCAAGGAAATCATTCCACTCCTTGATTCTGAACGCCTGAAGCGTCCTACAAAAATTAAGGAGTAGGTGTGGTAGGCGTCGAAGGCGGTGGCGGAGGCGTAACCACACCAGGCTCATCAGGTGCCCCAGGTGTCTCTGGTGGTTGCTCTTCTCCGGCGTGTGCTGGGTCTGGACCCTTCGACACACGCAGGATGGCACGTGATCCATCAAAGCTCACACTGACAATACGCCCTGCCGGCACGGTATCTGAATAGACCTCTTCGACCGTAACATCAAAGCCAATCAGGCGCGCGCGCGCTTCTTCTAAAGTAAGCCCGGCAAGCTCTGGCGGCTTTGAAACGGGAATATTAAACTGTGCGTTGTTAAAGGGCGGCGCAGCTGCCGTGGCAAAGCGACGATTCTCATACTGTTCAAGCGCCACAACCATGAAGTCACGCCAGATGGGGGCAGAAACCGTACCACCAAAGGCACGCGAACCGCGCATGATGATGGTTTGCTCTTCTTTATGACCAACCCACACGGCCGTTGAAAGCACGGGCGTGTAGCCGGCAAACCAGACGTCACGGTTGCGCTGACTGGTTCCGGTCTTGCCAGCAACCTGCCAGTTGGGAATTCGCGCCCGCGTTCCCGTGCCTCCACTGACTGTTCCCATCATGACCTGGGTTGAAGCCCAGGAAACCTCGGGGGAGAGAGCACGCTCTTCGGCAAGCTCCCATTCGAAAATGACGTTTTCAGTTCTGTCCAAAACTTTCGTAATCGCAAAGGGCTCGCGCGCCATACCACCCGATGCAAGGGTAGCGTGTGAGCTCGCGATCTCGAGCACCGTACAACCCTGGGCACCCAGCACAATAGAGGGGAAGGCCTCGAGCTCGGTCTTTATCCCCATGCGGTGTGCGACATCTACGATGGCTTCTGCACCGATCTCGTTGGCGATGCGGGCAAAGACCGTATTAACTGAGGCAGCCATGGCAGAATGCAGGGTCATCATGCCGCGCCCGCGCCCTTCAGAGTTATTGACGATCCACTGGTTGCGTCCTTCACCAATAGTTGCTGGCGAAGACGAATCAATGGTAAAGCTGGGCGACATGCCCTTTTCTATGGCAGCAACCAGACCGTAGGTCTTAAAGGTAGAGCCTGGTTGGCGCCTCGCTTGCGTTGCGAGGTTAAAGTTATCGGCCTCAAAGTTGCGCCCACCGACCATGGCAACAATCTTGCCTGTATCTACTTCAATGGACACCAGCGCACCTTCAGGTCCCGCCGGGTCAGTGCCAATACTGTTCCATACGGCCTCTTCTGCTGCTTTTTGCAGGCTGGTGTCGAGGGTCGTGTGTACCTCGAGACCGCCACTAAAGACTTCTGCCTGCGAGAACAAGTTCTGCAGCTCACGGCGCACGTAACTTACAAAATAGCCCTGCGAATAGATGCCATGGTTAGGCGTATAGGCGCGCGTCAGCTCCATGGGGTCGGCATTAGCCTCATCACGCTGTTGCAAGGTAATCTTGTCGTTTTGATACATACGGTTCAGCACATGGGCACGACGTGACATCGTGAGCTCAGGGTTGTTGTAGGGGTTCAGCGCGTTGGGACGCTGGGGAATACCAGCCAAAGTTGCCGCTTGGGGCAGGGTAAGTTCGCTTGCATGCACACCAAAGTAGGTCAGACTGGCGACCTCGATGCCATGGGCGCGCTCCCCAAAGAAAACGGTATTCAGATACATCTCGAGGATTTGTTCTTTAGTAAAGTGCTTTTCGATTTCCATGGCCAGGTAGGCTTCACGGAACTTGCGGCGCAGCGACATGTCCAGAGCCTCATCGCGCAAAATCGTTTGGCGCACATACTGTTGCGTTATGGTCGATCCGCCTTCACGCGTACCCAGCAGCGTGTTTACCGCGCCACGGGCGATACCCATGGGGTCAACACCGTTGTGCTCGTAGAAGCGTTCATCTTCTACCGCAACGATGGCCTGCAGTACATAGGGCGAAATCTGGTCGATAGAAACGGGCTCGCGGTTCTCCAAAAAGAAACGCGCCAGCAGCTCGCCGTCGGCAGAGTAGACGCGCGTGGGCTGCGAAGTATCAAAGGCCGCAGGGTTTGTATAGTCAGGTAGGTCCTGAAGCCAGCTCATAGCCGTCATAGCGACAGCCCCCATGGCACCAACAAGGGTCAGCAGGCCTGCACCGGCAAGCACGGCGAGGGAAATCTTTATGCGGTTAAGTCGCGAGCTACGACGGTTGCGACTGCGGCTTCTGCGAGCACTAATTGACATCGAGGAAAAGCTCCTTCAAACGAAACACGGTAACCATCGAATTATACCTAAGCCGCCAATAATCATCATCTGCGCATGCCAATCGTGTACGAGCCGTCATTTTGTCGCCTCCAGTCGCTGGCGCCCGCGGTGATAAAATACAAGGACGAAACATTCACACACGAAAAAAGGTCTGCACATGAATCGCATGGAATTGCTTGCACCAGCTGGAAATAAAGACGCCTTCTACGCCGCCTTAGGCGCGGGGGCTGACGCCATCTTCTTTGGCACCGAAATCATGAACGCGCGCCGCCTCGCCGACAACATCAAGCTCTCTGATGTGGCAGGGCTTACGCGACTTGCTCACCTCTATGACACGAAGGTCTACCTGACCTTGAACACGGTAATTTTAGAGGCGGAGTTTGACCAGGCCATAGAGCTCGCCGCGACTGCCTGGAAAGATGGTGTTGATGCCATAATTGTGCAAGATATTGGCCTGCTGCAGCGCCTGCGTGAGTGCATGCCGCAAGTGCGCCTGCATGCTTCGACTCAGATGAATATTCACAGCTCTGACGGCGTTCGTGCCCTCGCTGATCTGGGTGTTGCCCGCGTGACACTGGCGCGCGAGCTTTCGCTTTCAGATATCGAGGTGCTGGCGGCCGTGGGGCGCGAAGCAGGGATAGAGGTCGAAGCCTTTGGGCATGGCGCCCTGTGCGTGTGCTATTCAGGGCAGTGCCTGTTTTCGTCGCTGGTGGGTCGTCGCAGTGCCAATCGCGGTATGTGCGCTCAGCCCTGTAGACTACCCTATGAACTGATAGATCATCGCAGTGAGGTTCATGAGGTCAAGGGACCTTATTTGCTGTCGCCCAAAGATAGCTGTGCTATCCAGTATGTGCAGCGCCTTGCTGATGCCGGTGTTGCTGCCATCAAAATTGAAGGCCGCATGAAAAAGCCTGCCTATGTGGCAGCTGTTGTCGGCACTTATCGCAACGCGATAGATTCTAATTGTCACCCCGCATCTGATGAGGCGGGCGAGCGGGGACGCTCGCCCCTACAGGATGAATCGGACTTCGAAACGACCCTCACGGATGCTTTTAATCGCGCGCTCAGTTCTGCCTACTTGACGGGGCAACACGGCGAGGGTCTGATGGACTATCACCGCGTAAAAAATGAAACGACCCGCAAGGCTCAAGTCGAGCTGACAGAGGCCGCAGATAAGCTGATCGAAGAGGTCGCAAACTTCAAGCAGGGCCTCGATTTTGCGGCTACCATTAAGGTCGGACAGCCCTTTGAAGTAGAGGTCAGCGACAGCTGTGGCAATGTCGGACGCTACAGCGGAAGTCCTGTGGAGGTCGCCCGGACCAAGCCGCTGCTTGAAGAAGAGGTCGAAACGCAGCTGCGCAAGCTGGGCAACACGCCCTATGAAATGGACGCACTCCGCATAGAAATTGACCCCGGTGTGGGTATGAGTTTTTCGACGATTAATAAGGCGCGTCGGGTGGCGCTTGATGATTATGAGGCGAATCGATTCTTTGGTGGAAGTCCGCGTGTTGAGGCGTCCATTAATGTGGCGCGCAACAATGCGCTGCGTGATAGTTTGCCGACTCGTCGTGTGAAGCGCAGCATGAATCCGACGATTATTGCCGTGGTGAGCTCGCTTTCTGCGGCGCGTGCCGTGCTGAACGCCGGTGCCAATGAGGCGCATTTGAATGCCTGGCATCTGGCTGATGTGGGGACGGATGTGGGGGCGGGTAGCGAGGATGCGCTTAATATGAAGCAAGCAGCCGGCATGGTTCCCGTCTTGCCGCGCGTGGCAAAAAATGAAGAGCTCGATACCTACTACGGTATTGCCGAGCGCTTTGGGGGCTGTGTGGCATCGACCTTAGGTCAGCTGGCGACCTGCGCGCAGCGTGGTATCCCGGCGCAGGCTCACTGGTCGCTGAATGTCACCAATCCCTACAGTGTGCAGGCGCTGCAGAAGCTTTACGGGCCTACGCGTATCTGGCTGTCGCCCGAGCTTTCGGGTCGCCAGATTCTGGGTGTGTCTGCACGCAGTACCGCTGACCTGGGTACGGCGGTCTTTGGCCTGCAGGAGGTCATGGTGACCGAGCAGTGTCTTTTGGAAGGCCTGACAGACCCCGACAATCCCTGTACGCGTAACTGTGTGGACTGCAAGCGTCGCGCCCGCCACTATGCCCTGCGTGACCGCAAGGGCTATTGCTTCCCGGTCAGCAGCGACCCCTTGGGGCGTAGTCATCTGTATAACTCCGTGCCGCTTGACTTGAGCTCTGCGCTTGAAGAGCTGCTTGATACGGGTATCGAGGCGCTACGCCTTGATCTCGAGACCGTCATGAATACCCAGGCGGCGAAAGAGGTGGCTCGCATGCGCCGTAACCTGATTGCCATGGCGGGGGACGGGGAAGTGGAGTTGCCTAGAAGGCCTGATTTGGTCACAAAGGGACATTTTTTCCGCGGCGTAGTCTGAGAGCACACCTGATGCACAATCTCTGTGTCGGGCTAGGTATTTTTTTCAGCCACGTAACTTCAAGTACGCTCACTTCAAAAAATACCTAGCCCTCCTTGACCTTGAGCGTCAGGAACGCTCTCAGTTGGGGTAAATGAGACTCCTGTTACTATTGGTTTTTGTGTGAATTGAGACGAATTTCGTGCCCGCTCACGTATAATGACGACATCGGACAGTCATGTTAACTTGAGCGATTTTACGAAAGGCTCCTCTATGAAAAAAATAATATCTGTTGGCAAGTTTATCTTGCTGGTGATTTTTGCGCTGGCACTGACGACAGCGGTCGTTGGCTGTAGCGGCGATGACGGCTTCAAAGTAAGTCAGGTTCAGCACGACCCCTTCGCCTTTCCGGGTGAAATAACCATCGATGGTACGGTCGCCATGTTTTCTGATGCTGACCCAGCGCTCTTTGGTGTCATGGACACTGATGAGCTTTTGCAATGCGGCCGCTTTGACTGTGGAGCATGGATTATGCCCACCACCTACCTAGGGGCTGCGCGTCCCACCATCAATGTGGGCGATAATGTCACGCTGACGGGCGAGTTTGTGCGCGCAGAAAACATGGTCGTCTTTCAGGTCAGCGACATGAGTGTTGGCAACAACATCATGAATCGTCTGCCTTAAAGCCTGCGGTATACGCAGACAGTAGACCATCATGAATACCCTTAAATTAGTCCTGCGCAATATCACGCGCAGAAAAGGACGCTTCATCTTTACCCTCCTGGGCATTGCCATTGGTATGGCTGCTTTTGTGGCCCTGCTTGCCCTGGGTGGCGGTATGCGCGCAGAAATCAGCAGGCAGGCCCACGCCATGGGCTCGAACCTCATTGTCACCCCGACAGACTGGTGTACTTTTGACCAGATCTCGATTTTCACAGGTGAGCCCCTGCCAGCATCATTGTCGATAGAGGTGCTTGATCAGATTCGCGACATCGACGGCATATCCGCGACACCCTATCTGACCCAGGCATCTGCCATCAACATGAACCCCGTTGCCGTCATTGGCATCGAGCCTGACACTATCGCAGACTTCAGTGGATGGACGCTCTCCGCCGGTGAATTCTTTTCATCAGACACGCAGCATGCGCTGGTCTTAGGTTCTGACATTGCCAGTCAGTTTGACTTGAGTGTCGGGCAAGAAGTTCCCATTAGGGGGGAGAGTTTTCCCATTATTGGCATCCTGAATCCGGTGGGAAATCTGGATGACCTGGGCGTTTATATGCCGATACCGGTTGCGCAACAGGCTTTTGAAATTGAAGATAATATTTCCTACATTGGCATTCAGGTTGACCAGATTGAAAATATCGAAGCCTACCGCGCAGCGATTCTAGAGCGCGTCAATGTTGCCGTGAGCTCTGATGAGCAGCTGCTGGATTCAGTGCTTGCTATTTTGGGGTCGGTCGAGGTAACGCTACAGGCCATTGCCGGTATTTCGCTTATTGCGGCCTCTTTTGGGATTATTAATACGATGATGACGGCCATTTATGAGCGTCGTCGCGAAATTGGTATTTTGCGCTCTATCGGCAGCAAGAAGAGCGACATTTTTAAGATTTTTGTACTGGAGTCGGGTCTTTACGGGCTGCTGGGCGGCATCGTGGGCTCCATTATTGGCGCACTGGCCTCACTGTTTGCAGCTCCCTTCATTTTGGCTGGCTTTGACCAGATGATGAAGGGCGCAACACCAGAGGCAAGTATCGAACCTACCACCATTGTTGTGGCCATTGGCCTGTCGGTACTGATTTCTGTCGCGGCGGGGCTTTATCCTGCCTGGAAGGCTGCCAGTCTGACACCAGTGGAGGCGATGAGCTATGAATAAACACACTCAACATCCGCATCATGACGTATCTGCGGCAGCAGGGGACACCGCGTCAAGCGCCATTATCGAGACCTCGGATCTGACAAAGACCTATGTGCGCGGAACGGCTAAAAAGAAGGTCGAAAACCACGCGCTGCGCGGCGTTACGATGAGCATCCCGCGCGGATCGTTTTCCTGCATTGTGGGGCCATCTGGCCATGGCAAGTCGACACTGATGCACTTGATTGGAGGCCTTGACCGGGCGAGCTCTGGTACGGTGACGATTGACGGCATCAATTATGCCGAGCTGTCAGACAATGAGCTCAGCGAGCTGCGCGCCAACAAAATAGGTTTCGTCTTTCAGTTTTTCAACCTTCTACAAAACCTGACAGCCGTAGAAAATATTGAAACCGCCATGCTTTTTGCTGGGAAAGGGACGCACTCCCCCGCAGCTGCTTTGTCAGCGAAAGAACAGCGCGTGCGTGCCCTCGAGCTGCTTGAACTGGTGGGGCTGGGCGAAAAGGCTGATGCAAAACCAGGTGAACTTTCAGGTGGGCAGCAGCAAAGGGTTGCCATTGCGCGGGCACTGGCAAATGACCCCGAAATATTGCTGATGGATGAGCCAACGGGTAACCTCGATTCGGCATCTGAGGCTGAAGTCTTAGATCAGCTGATGGCGATTCATAAGGCGGGTAAAACAATCGTCATTGTGACGCACAATGCCGAGGTTTCAGATAAGGCTCAGTATCTGTTTGAGATAAGAGATGGCAAGCTTGCTCAGGCTCCTGCGTAGGCTTAGATTTGGAAGTATTTGGGAAAGGTGTATGAGTATGAATAGCGATAAGAAACTAGCTCTCTTAGTGGTGGCGATTGCTTTGATTATTGGTCTGTCGGTGGCATCAGTGGCTGTTGCGCGCAATGTCCAAAGTCAGCGCGCTTGCATGGCTGCAGGTTGTGTCCAGTGGCAGGACTGTTCTCAGGGTCCGGGATGTCCCCGTTTTGTTCCTGAAGGAGCTGCGGGCGGAGGCGCCTGCGCCTGCTGCAACTAGCTTAGCTGCTTCAAAAAGAGCTCGACCAGGTGCGACTGCTTGACGCGCCGGTTCAGCACGCTATAAATCTTTCGCTGGGGCAGCTGGTCAGCGCAACGCAGGGCGACCACCTGCCCGTGCTCGATGGCGTCGCGCGCAGCAATCTCTGAAACAATCGAGACACCTAGGCCTGCAGCCACGCAGTTGATGGTGCTTTGTGTGTCGCCCATCGTGGCACAGGTATTGATGCCAGCAAGATCGATACCTGCCTCGACAAAAAACTTCTCATAAGCAAGGCGCGTGCCGCTGCCCAGTTCACGTGCAATAAAGCAGCCTTCGTGCAGTAGCTCGGCAAGGCTGTAGACCTTGCTGGCGCTGCGCGCGCCACCCGTTCCCGCAGGACCGATGAAAATGAGCTCCTCATCCGCGAACTCCTCAAAATGGCAGTTGCTACCCTCGATAATGCTTCCCGCAAAGCCCAGGTCCGCCCGGTTTTCAGCCACTGCCTGAACAGTCGCCGCCGTATCTGCGTGCTCAACCACAAAGCTCACCTTTGGATACAGCTTGTGAAAGCTCGCCAAAGCCCGCGGCAGGAGGCTCGTCGCCGGCACACTGGAAGCCGCAATACGAATCACGCCTGCGTGGTCATGGGTCAGTTCAAACATCGCATCAATCGAGCGGTCGCGCTGCTCGATCATCTCGCGAGCACGCTCCAGAAAACGCTCACCAGCCAGGGTGGGGGACACGACCTTCGTCGAGCGATTCAGCAGCGTCACCCCCAGTTCACGCTCCAGCTGACTAATGTAGGTGCTCACACTGGGCTGGCTCACGTGCAGCTCTTTCGCCGCCTTCGAAAAACTGCCCAGTTGCACGACCTTAAGGTAGGCCTCAAGCTGTCTAAATTCCATGCGATGAGCCTTCTGTTTCAAGCGGAGTCGTCTCAATAAGCTGGCGGAGTGCGTCCAATAAATGGTCGACTTCCTCGACCGTGTTGGCATGTCCGAATGAAAAGCGCAGGGTTCCTGCAGGATAGGTCCCCAAGGTCTTATGTGCAGCAGGCGCACAGTGCAGACCGCAGCGCGCCATGATGCCATATTCACGGTCCAGCCGGTGGGCGATATGAGCATTGTCGCGCTCGGGAAAGTTCACCGACGCTACTGCTACTTTGTCACTACTGCGTGGTGCTATATGATCTAAGCCCTCTATGTCGCTTACTTGCGCTACAAAGTGTTCATAGAGCTTCATCTCGTGTTGGTAAATGCTGTCTATTCCCCTTGCGTTCAGATACTCGATGGCTGCCTTCAAGCCCAAAATGCCGGGGATGTTTTGGGTGCCTGATTCAAACTTGTCAGGCAGGTTCTGCGGCTGCTCAAAACTCTGGGTCTGACTGCCCGTTCCGCCAAAGATCAGCGGCGAGACTTCAGCAGCAAAGTCATCACTGATCACAAATCCACCAATACCTTGAGGCCCCAGTAGTGCCTTATGTCCTGCAAAGGCAAGGGCATCAATGTTCATGGCACCAAGATCAAGGGGCAGAACCCCTGCCGTTTGCGCGGCGTCTACGATGAAGCGAATGCCGCGCTCGCGGCACAGCGCGCCGACCTGCGCGACTGGCAGTACCGTCCCGCAGACGTTCGATGCATGCAACATGACAACAAGGCGCGTGTGAGGCCTCATCAGCGCCTCGATAGCGGCACAATCAAGCTGACCGTGCTTGTCGCAGGCTGCAATGTCGAGCTGCACGCCGCGGCTCTCGACAAGGGCGTGCAGGGGACGCATGACCGAGTTATGCTCCATGCTTGTCGTGATGACATGGTCGCCCTCCGCCAAAAAACCCTGCAGCAAGACGTTCATAGCAGTCGTCAGACCGCTGCTAAAGACCACATTGCGCGCGCTGGGCGCAGCAAAAAAGGCAGCCAGCGCCTCGCGGGTTTCGAGCACCTGCATCGCCACATCGATGCCTGCCTGGTAACCTCCGCGGCCCACGTTGAAGCCCGCCGTGTCGACGTAGTTCTTCATCGCGTCTGCGACGCCAGGCGCCTTTGGCAGAGCCGTCGATCCGTTGTCAAAATAAATCTTGTGCACGACTATCCTCTCATGGCCCCTTTACTGGTGCCGGGAATCATAGGGCTTTCCAATAGATACTATCATAAATATCAATAAATACTATTAAAAATAGTAATAATCACTGCTAGACTCGAGCCCATGGAAAACTCACCAGCTTGCATGAAAAAAGAAAAGCCGTCAGGGGGGCAGGCTCGCTTCTTTGGTCGCATCCTTGATCGCTTCCAGGTGCTTGCGCTCGTAGCGACCGGTGTGCTGATAGCGATCCTTGCTGTCGCGCTGACCCAACTGGGTAATCCCGGCAATATGGGCCTGTGCGGCGCCTGCTTCATCCGCGACCTGAGCGGTGCTTTGGGACTGCATCACAATGCCCTGCTGCAGTATGCGCGCCCCGAGGTCATGGGTATTGTGCTGGGGGCAGTTGCCGTGGCTCTCATAGCTCGCGAGTTCAAGGCGCAGGGCGCGACGGCACCTCTGAGTCGCTTCGTTCTGGGTCTTACTATGATGATAGGTGCCCTGATTTTCCTGGGTTGCCCGGTTCGCATGCTGCTGCGTATCGCAGGGGGCGACCTGAATGCCATCATCGGACTTGCGGGCTTTATCTGCGGTGTTGCCCTTGGTGTGGTCTTTCTCAAAAAAGGCTTCAGTCTGGGTCGCACAAGGGTCGAGAGCGCCACGGAAGGGGTGGCACTACCCGCAGCTGCTTTGATGCTTCTTGCCATTGCCGTCTTTGTGCCCAGCTTGCTGCTGTTTTCAACCGAAGGTCCGGGCAGCATGCATGCACCCCTGTGGGCGGCACTGATTGCCGGTCTTGCCGTTGGATCCGCAAGCCTCCTTTCACGCTTTTGCATTGTGGGGGCCTTTCGCGACAGCATCCTGCTTAAAAAAATCACTCCGACCATGATGGGGGTCATGGCCCTACTGGTCGCAGCAACGACTGCGAACCTCATCACCGGCAGTTTCCACCTGAGCTTTGCCAACCAGCCCGTAGCACACACGCAGGCTTTTTGGAACTTTGCAGGGCTTGCGTTGGTCGGCCTGGCAGCAGTGCTTGCCAGTGGTTGCCCCATGCGCCAGCTGGTGCTAGTTGGCAGCGGTAGCAGCGATGCTGCCCTGACGATTCTGGGCATGATGGCAGGGGCTGCCCTTGCGCACAACTTTCAGATCGCCGCGACCCCCGCAGGGGTCACAGCTCATGGCGCCGCCGGCTTTGCCCTCGCGGCTTTCGCGACCGTGGCGATAGCGCTCGCCTACACTATCAAGCGCAAGAATGAGAGGCTTTTAGCTGCGGTCAGCCCTTCTCGCGCAGTACCGCAAAAAGAGGCAGGACCGTAAGGGGTGGAGTATCTGGCAACCTTCACGAGTCAGTACGGAGCCTTGATGGCTCATAAGGCCTTGACGCAGGCAGGCATCCAGGCAGAGCTTTTGCCCGTGCCCCGCAGCCTCAGTTCAAGCTGTGGCATTTGTCTGAGTTTCTGCGCTGATTCGGCGGAGTGCGTCCATGATGCCGTCGACCTCGAAGCTATCTACCGCGCCACCTCAGGCACCTACACCCTCATCTGAACGGTCACCCCGCACTCCGATGCGGGGTCTCGACCGTGACCTTAATGCACCTGTGCTTGCGCACAGGACCAGTATCCGTTGCTTCGCAACGGAAACCCCGTCATCCTGAACTTGATTCAGGATCTCGCCCTTGACCTTGCTTTTCTGTAGGGGCGAGCGTCCCCGCTCGCCCGTTTAATCAAAAGAACATTTTGTTCTTTTGATTAATTTCCTTCGTCATGCCGGGCTCCGAGCCGCAGTCTAATTGTAAGCAGGATGCTGTTTAGTACCTAACGGTGAATGATATTGTGACGATTGCAATTAAGAACTCGCCACCAGTCAGATTGCGCGTCGGAGCGCGCAATGACGAGCGAAGGGCGAGGATGCCATCAACACTTCCTGAGCGCAAGGCGCTCCTGTTTTCGGGAGACTTTTTGCGAAGGATCTTCACTTGGTTGCTACAATGGCTATTGTCATTGGTGCAAATGGTATCCTAATAAGGGTGCAAATAGTATCCTAATCAGGGTGCAAATGGTATCCTAATCAGGGCGTAAATAGTGTGCTTGCAAAGGCAAGCCGATTCTTTTGTTAACGCAGCTAGTCGAGAGGTGCCGTAAATGAGTGAATACATTACGAGGTATACTGACCAATGGCTCGATGAAATGATTCCCCACTTAAAGGCGATTGCCATAGAGGGGGCAAAGGGTGTAGGGAAAACGCGAACTGCAGAGCAGCATGCTAAGAGAATCTATAAAATGGATCGACGTGGAGTCCGCGAGTCAATCGAATCAGAATACGATTTACTTTATGATGGCCCCTTTCCGACTCTTATAGATGAATGGCAGTATCTACCAGAAGTATGGGATAGAGTACGTCGCATGGTCGATGACGGCATACCACCAGGAAGTATTATTCTGACAGGGAGTCGGCAAAGCAATAACCTATCGCTGCACAGTGGAGCTGGAAGAATTGTACGTTTCCGCATGCGCCCGCTGTCCTTGGCTGAGCGCTTTCCTGACTCAGAGAGAATAACCCTAAGGGATTGTTTTGAGGGAAAAATTCTCGATCAGCCTAGACTTGATTCGAAAATTACATTCAGTGACTACATGCAAGAAATTGTCAAAACGGGGTTTCCCGATATCAACGCGACGCCAGATGTAGCTCGAGGTAGTCTAATTGATTCTTATATCGATAATATCGCAACCAGAGAGTTTCAAGCACAAGGAGTTGGCTTGCGCCAGCCAGAGACGCTCGTCAGATGGATGCGCGCCTATGCAGCTGCAACAGGCACCACAACCAGCTATAACAAAATACTTGATGCAGCTACACCAGGCGAAGGCGATAAGCCTTCGCGCAAAGCGACTACCGCATACCGTGAAGCTCTTTCAAGTCTTTGGCTAATTGACGACTTGCCTTATTGGGGGGAAGGTGAAGACTTTTTTGGTCGCTTGAAGCAGACTTCAAAGCACTATTTAGCTGACCCTGGTCTCGAGGCTCGTCTGCTAGGGCTTAGTGCACAAGACTTGATTCGTGGTGAGGAAGAAACGGTCTACGACCCTACGTATGGAAGTATCGCAGGTCGCCTTTTTGAGTCACTTTGCGTAATGAGTGTGCGCACGTATGCCTCTCAAATTGGCGCACATACTTACTTTTTGAGGACTGCAAAGGGCACGAGGGAGGTTGACCTTGTTATTGAGAAGTCTCGCAAGCTTGTCATTGTTGAAGTCAAGCTTGGCTCGTCGGTAAGCAGTGACGATGTTCGGCACCTCAACTGGTTTGAGGAAAAGTTAGGAAATCGAGTCAAGGAAAAAATTGTCCTTACGACAGGCGACAGAGCCTACCGCAGGCAAGACGGTGTTCTGGTGGTGCCTGCAGCGCTCTTCGGATAGGGGAACCTTCGCCCCGTAAACCCCATGTACCTGTGCTTGCGCACAGGACCAGTAACGGGCGCACTGCGCCCGAAGGCCAAGGTCAAAGGCGCGGGTGACGGGTGGGGTGGTGCTGTTCAACCCACGTCATCTTGAGCGCTACACTCACGTCATCTTGAGCGCTACACTCACGTCATCTTGAGCGCTACACTCACGTCATCTTGAGCGCTACACTCACGTCATCTTGAGCGTAGTCGAAAGATCCAAGTGTGACAGCGGCTGGCAAGCCTTCTGCGCTTGCGCACCTTGATGCGTGGGTAGCTCCAGCACCTGGATCCTTCGCTAACGCTCAGGAAGACGCGTTAAGGGCAATGACGAACCCTATGCGCCTGTGCTTTCGCACCGGCAACAATCATGACGACCTGAATTGCGGCCTGAACCTCAAAAAAATGACAACAATTTCTCACAATTTAGTTGTGTAAATCTTATGGATTCGATATTATGATTACGTGTATTCATCATGTACACACATTTTTTGTATGAAATCTGCACTTAAGGGAGCGCAGATGGTGGACGTGGGGTGCTCGTGGGAAGACGAGTTTCGCGTTCCAAATAGGGGAGGAGTGAGTATGATGTGTAAAGAAATGATTTTGTTCATCCGACCGAGAGAGGTGAACCTTCGCAGACTCCTGGGCGGCTTTGCACTGGCGCTCATGGTAGCTGCGCTCTTCTGTCTCGCACTAGCACTACCCGCCGGCGCAAAATACGGCGGCTTCAGCCCAATCAATCCGTCGAATGCAAATCTAGGCTACATTGCATTTGAAGATGCAAAAACACTTATGAATGCAAATTCAGTGGCTACATCACTGCAGAATTCTGCACATGGAGGCTATATAACAACGACGACTAAATGTGCTGTATGTCACTCAGTCCATCGCGCATCAGGGGTTTGGGCTGATGATGCGACTGCTGGTCGCTGGAATGCAGCTTCTGGTAAGTTCAATCACTATTACCTCAACTTCGGCACAGGTGGCTGTGATGGCTGTCACGTAGGACAGGGTGCACAAGCATCTGCGACACAGGTTGAGTGGAGTGGAAGCGGTGGACCGCATAGCTATCCAAATCGCGGATGTACGGCTTGTCACAAGGGCGGCATCCACGGTGGTAACAAGTCAGAGTTTTGGGTGAACAACGTATTCATGCTAGGGAAAGATAACGATGCCGCAATCAAGGGAGACCTTTCAAAGCTGGCAAGAGGCAACGAGACTTTCTATGTTGATCCTGATCTCACTGGTGGAGATAATCTCAACTACAATACTTACAATGCTGCAACCACCACAACTCCCGTTCAGTCAACACGGAATCCAGGGAGTGGTCTCGGGCAGGGTAATGCATGGTGGCGCGATGGTGCTACTAGACCCATGGGAATAGGCGCCGTTCCGACTGGTGTAAGTGCACCTTCATATTCTGCGGCACGATCGGTTGCAACTAGTTACACTTGTACGAAATCTGGCTGTCACACCAACACGGTAATGGCAAACTTGCAGTGGGGAGTCGGTTTTAGTAGAGACGCAAATAATACTGGCAGCATGTCGATGGTTACTGGTCATGTTCTACCTGCTCTTGGCACAACTTCAGGTACTACAGGCTCAGCATGCGGTCCATGCCACCCTGGCGCATTCGCGGGATTCCCTTCTGCAGCAGTTATGGGCACCTCAAATGCTTCGCGTCGAGCCTACGGTTGCGACCAATGTCATGACATGATCGGTGTTGCTACCAACTCGACAGCGTTTCCGCATGGTAATCGCAATATCAGAGTATATGAATGGGTTGTGTCCGACACTGGTCAGACACAGGTCGAGACAACTATCGCTGCTGGAAATCTCTGGATGTATGGTGGTAATATTGCCCTAAGAGCGGGTGGAACAGCTGGCAATACTGCTGGGTCTTTCTCACATTTTGCGGATGCTAATTGGAGAGTATTGAGAAATGTAACAGGTGGCTCCACAGGAATTCCAGCTTCTGGAGGTCTAACCGACGGTGCTTGCTTGAAGTGTCATATTGCAGTCGATCCAATTTCTCTTATTTCTAATGAGACAACTGCCACAACCGGAGCGGCAACAAGAAGTGGGCATAATAGTCCTGGTGGTTACACGGGCTCAGGCAATCGTTCGATGCGCATCTGGCTCTATCGTTAGGAGAGGTTGAAGTAAGGAAGTGCTCTCATAAGAGAGTCTAACTTATAAGCAAGACCCATTACACCGAAGCTGCCCCTAGTTCTTCCCCGGGGCAGCTTCACTGTGTCAACCCCATGCACCTGCGCTGGCGCGCAGGACCAGTATCGGGCGCACTGCGCCCGAAGGTCAAGGCAGTGTCACAACACGGTCACTGGGGGGCTGCTTCACCATGCGTCTTCCTGAGCGTTAGCGAAGGACCCAAGTGCTGGGGCCATCAGGATGTTAAGGTGCGCAGCACTGGAAGCGTGTTAGATGCTGTCACACTGGGATCTTTCGACTACGCTCAAGATGACGGGGGTATAACGCTCAAGATGACGGAGGTGTTACTGCGCTATCGCGCAGGACCAGTATCGCGCGTTATGCGCGCGTTTTAGGTCCTGGTCGCTCTGTGACCAGGGGCATTGTGAAGGTCAAGGGCTAGCCAGCATCGGAGTGCGGGGTGACGTGGCTGGAGCGCGGGGTGACAATGCTGGAGTGGAAGCACTCCGCCACTAGACGCTGTGGCTGGTGTGGACGCCCTCCGCCACATGAAGATGTCTATGCAATATGGTACGTAAAGGGAATGTTTAGACGGTTGGCAGCTTGGTTCTTGAGGCTGCACAAAGGAAGCTCCGGAGGTAGGCACATACTGTGCCGTTCGGGAGCTTCACATTGATACTAGCAGGCAAGCTTACTTGATGTCAATTGCTTTGCCGTGATTGTTGATGAGAATGACTTTTTGAACTGACTTGTTTGCATGCGACTTAGCTACTAGTTCGCGTTCGATTGCGTGTGCTGGAATTCGTTTCATCCTTCTGGTGTCAAAGACAATTAGACCAGACTGATTTGAAGCCTTCTTTAAATTGTCTTCTATCGAGGAGAGTTTACCACTGGTGGGTGCTTTTAATTCCCAGAGTTCACCATCTATCAGGCAGTCAGCAGTAGTCTGCCTTACACGATTGCTTGCTCGGATAAACTCCACCGTGTGACCCGCAGCAACCAATGCTTGGGCAGTCTTCAACTCATGGGGCCAGATGTTGACACCTTGAGGAATGATAATGCGAGCTTCTGCTAGGTGGCTATGTCGCTTCATGGCAGTCATTATTACACCACCCTAACAGGCTGTGAAAATATGTGCAAGCAAAAAGGTAGCAATTGACAGAATTGTCAATTATTTTGCTTGGTTCTGAGAACAGAGTTGAGCGAATTATTCATGAGGGCGCTGCCAGCGCTTCCCGAGTGCAAGGTGGCTGGGATACCTATGGCTGATAACGAGGGATCTTTGTGTGGCAAGCACCGTGATGTGCGTGCGATTGGTAGACGCAAGGTCCTTCGACTCGCTGCGCTCACTCAGGAAGACACGTAAAGGTCTGGGGCGTAACCCCATGCACCTGCGCTATCGCGCAGGACCAGTATCCGTTGCTTCGCAACGGTAAGGGCGCTGCCAGCGCTTCCCGAGTGCAAGGTGGCTGGGATACCTATGTCTGATAACGAGGGATCTTTGGGTGGCAAGCACCGTGATGTTCGTGCGATTGGTAGACGCAAGGTCCTTCGACTCGCTGCGCTCGCTCAGGAAATGAGGGGGGGGTGTCTGCACTTGGGATATTTCTGCTAGGGATTAGAGGGGGGGGGTCGCGCGCTATGAGCGCGTTTTAGGTCCTGGTCGCTCTGTGACCAGGGGCATTGAAGGTCAAGGTCAAAGGCGAGTTGCCAGATCAAGTCCGGCATGACATTACGGAGTGCGTCCAGCGATGAAAAAAAACAAAAAAGGTCAGCCGTGAAAATGGCTGACCTGTATGCTTGTTGGTCGCGGGGGCCGGATTTGAACCAACGACCTTCGGGTTATGAGCCCGACGAGCTACCAGACTGCTCCACCCCGCAATTTTGAGCGGAAGTAAGCATAGCAGAAACAAGTAGCAGTGTGCAAGTAGCGAATAGATCCTCCACTCGCTGCGCTCGCCCGTCAGTCGCGGAGCGACTGTTTTAGGTCCTGGGGCTTCGCCCCAGGGGCATTAGCTTGGGGGTGCATTTACTCTGACACTGTTGCAGTTAGTCTGACAATCAACCCTTATCGCCAAGTCGGGTCATATCGTGAAAATTATCCTCAATTTGACTTGTGTAGCTTTTATGGAGGTGCTACAATCTTTTTGTGTCTTCACAAAGCAGACACAAATTACTCATGTGTACTTCATTTTTCTCGAGTGAAGTCAGTCTAGACAGATAGAGGCTGCCTAGATTCGTCGAGAGGAGGGTCAAAGTGAAAAGCAATACTGGTGTTCATGGTCTAAGGTGCGTTATGAGTCCGTCACGGCTCATCGCCACAATCGCACTGATC
>WRBW01000021.1 GCA_009784345.1 Coriobacteriia bacterium
GCCTACAATCAGACTGCGGGTCGGAGCCCGCAGTGACGGTGCTGTAACACTCCGCCCGCTGCGAAGCAGCGGATACAGGTCCTGTGCGTAAGCACAGGTGCATAGGGTTTCGGAGCGCGTCCATGGTGGCTGGTTTGGACGTACTCCCCCGCTTAATGCGTGAGGGTGTCCCACTGGTCGCGGGTGATGCCGTAGAAGTATTCGTCGCGCAGGACTCCTTTGACCTTCAGCACCTGCGGATGGAAGCCTTCGAGTTTCATGCCGCATTTTTCCTGGACTTTACCGGAAGCTTCGTTGCCCGCAAAGCAGCTAGCCTCGACACGATTGACTTTTAGGTCGTTGAAACATATCTTCAGGATTTCAGTGAGGACTTCTGTGTCGCTGCCAAAGTTTAGGACGCCTTCTGCGTCATCTTTCGTGAAGCGTCGCAGCCTAAGGCGCGCCGTTTCTACCAGCGGCTTTTCGAACAGAATTTCTTTGGGGTTTTCTACCATGTGCCTGCTCCTAATGGGCTCGCTTCAACGTGGATCAAGTACAAGCCCTGCCTAAGTGATGGTGCTAATTCAACATTAGGACTGGTGATAATTCAACATTAGAGCTGGCGCTAATTCGACATTAGGGCCTCTGTGCTGCCGTTTTGTAGCATATGATGCTGTAGGAACAGGTGATTTGCTAACACTGTTCCCATAGCAGTTGCCGTCGACCACTAAACAGCACTCTACTTACAATCAGACTGCGGGTCGGAGCCCGCAGTGACGATGCTTTAACACCCTGCCGCTGCGAAGCAGCGGATACAGGTCCTGTGCGTAAGCACAGGTTCATAGGATTTCGGAGTGCGTCCATACGAGGGGCGCTGGGCGCACTCCTCCGCTTTGTGGGTTGATGGGCTGCGTGCAAGTGCTCGGCTTGTCATATAATAAAAGTTCGCCGAATTATCGTAAATCTGGCCACGCGCAATCTGCATTTCTCTGAAGGTGGCTTTTGGGGACTGATTTAAGGCAAGCGAATGGATAACCTGAAGCACGTGAATATGGCTAAGCTGCCGCTTTACAGCGTGCTCCTTTTGCTTTGTCTTGCTGGCCTCCTGCTTTCTTTCACTGAACTCGGCTCTGCTACTGCTCATCACAGCCAGGGGGATACACCAGTCCGAGCCGCAATCGAAGCTGACACAAGCCCCATCATTGTTATTGTCCCCCACCCCGATGACGAAGCCTTTGGATTCTCTGGCGTTTTGGGGAGCGCTGTGGCTGCCGGATCGCCTGTTCGCGTTTATCTGCTTAGTGACGGAGAGCACGCGAAAGCCGCCAGCACCTGGCTGTCTCATCAGGCAGACGCGTCATCATCGAAGCGCAGGGGCGCCTTGAGCGAGTCAGACCGCCAGCGCTTTGGTCTTGCGAGGCGCGCGGAGTTTTTTGATTCTATGGAGGCCCTGGGTGTGCCCGCGACTTGCCTTGTGCTCATGGGCGAGCTTTGCAGAAAGGGAGAGCTTGAAACGCCTCTCAGCGCAGGTATCATTGCTGGGCATATTAGAGGTGACTGTCTTCAGGCGGGCTTTCCTCTCGATGAAAAGACGCGGATTTTTACCGTTGCGCCCCAGCTAGGTGATTGCAATGCCTCACAGCTTTACGGGGAGCAGCATCGATGTCAGATTCCTAAGATGCATGAACTGTCGGCTCGCGCGGCAGCTCTGCTTTGCTCAGAGCCTGAGGGTCTGCAGCCGGCACAGGTCTACTTTTTCAAGGTGTATGCCCATGGTCGCCATGATGCACAGGCCCCCATCGTCATACCTGCCACCACAGAATCCCGCCACTTTCGAGCAGAAGCGATAGGGAAATATTCAGATATCGGCAAGCTGTCTGCGCCACGCATCTACCGGGGGGCGCTAAAGAGCGAGGTCGAATACGCCTCAACCTTGCAGCAGGTGAGAGACGCAGGCTTTAGCTACTAAGCGCCAGGCTTGCTTCCGGGGAAGCATTTTGTGGGGATGTTTTGATTTGAGTTTTTTGATTCTAAAGCTGGGCTAGAATGTAGCCGAGCAGTTCGTCGATTCTCGCTCTGCAATCATTCAGGCCAATTCTGACGGACACAGAAGGGACTACTTTCTATGCAACAACGTGTTTTGGTAATCTTTCTTGCCTCTCTTGGTGCTGTACTTGCGCTGATTACAACGGTGGTCATTGCTACCACCCTTTCAGGAGTTGATCAGATTCAGCAATCTTCTGTCACCATGCCAACGGTGGAAGGCGCAGCAAACCCTGCGGCAGACTTTGGGATGCCTGACCCCAATGCGCAGCCCGACCAAATTCGCCCCATCGACTACGATCCCATATTGGATGCGACACATTGGTTGGCACAATTCCCCTACCAGACCGAGAGCTTTTTGGCAGACCGCGTGGCAGAGCCTAAAAAGGATTACCTGCTGCTTTATCCCATGCTGAACACGATTTTTGCAGGCTCGCGCTTTGCAGAAGGCTACTACAGCCCCATGCCGCACGACTATGCCGTCTACAATGTAAAAACCACAGCCCGCCTCACTGACCAGCATACGGCGAACTGCTTTAGTTGCAAGACGCCCGACTACGTCATCATGGAGGCTCGCGACCCCGAAGGCACCTGGTCACGCGGTTTTGCAGAAGTCAGCGACCAGATGAAGAATACCATCACCTGCTATGACTGCCACCGTAACGAGCCAGGGCGCGGATTAGGTGGAGAAGGGCTTGACGGTGGTTTCACAGGATCCATTCGCAGCCACTTTGGTCTGTGGCATCAGGGAACCCGCGGTGCCGATGCGTCTTGTGCCCAGTGTCACAGTGAGTATTACTTTGCGCAGCGCACCGGTCAGGTGACCATGGCCCCAGGTCCCAGCGACCCCAGTGTCATCCTGGGCTACTACAATGCGCTTAATTTGGTTGATCACACCAATCCCAATACGGGGACTGAGCAGGTCAAAGTGCAGCATCCTGAATACCAGCACTTTGTGGGCAGTGTGCACCAGCGCGAAGGTATGACCTGTGTGGACTGCCACATGGTGCGCACAACCAGTGATGGGCAGGGTGGGTTTCTCACCAATCACAAAATTACATCACCTTCCCGGTCGGAAGAGATTCGTAGCTCTGCCTGCGCACCCTGTCATGCCGGTGGCGACGCAGCCATCTTGCAGCTTATTGCTGACACCCAGGAAAGCAGCCGCAGCCGCACCCTTGCCCTGGGCGAGCGACTTGCAGCTTTCCAGACAGATTTTGCTGCGGCGCAGCGGGCTGATGAGCTGACCGAAAGCCGTATTGAGACCCTGCGCGGTATGGAACGTGAAGCGGTCTGGTTTTGGGACTGGGTCTTTTCTGAAAATGGCAACGGTGTACACAACTACGATGGCAATCAGCTATGGCTCGATCGTGTCGAACAGGTGCTGGGTCAGGCAGAGGCTCTTTTGCCCTAGCGAATGAGCTCAGTGATGGTGCAGCACTGACTTCTTGAGCGCAGTGAATTGTCTACACTGAAAACTTTTTGCGAAAGGTCTTTGGGTGTCAAGCACCCAGAAAGACCTGTAATTAGAGCATGCAAGATCCTTCGCTCCACTCAGGAAGTGGTGGCAGGTATGGACCCCATGTCATTCACCAAAGGGTGCCAAACAGTATCCTGCCTACAATCAGACTGCGGGTCGGAGCCCGCAGTGACGGTGATGTAACACCCTGCCCGTTGCGAAGTAAGGAATACTGGTCCTGGGGCGCAGCCCCAGGTGCATGGAATACAATCAGAGGCTTTCTAGAAGGGCAAGTGTCTTGCGGGCTGTGTCAAGACTAAGCTTTGACGTGTCTCCGTTCTTTAAAAACGCGTTAGCGTTTCCGGGGTTGAGTCCCAGCGATGTGTAAATGCGATAATTGCTTACCGCCTTTTGCTGTTTCAGCAGCTGTACGCGAGCATGGATAAGCTCCTTTGTGTGACTTTCGCCCTCGAGCCTATTCTTCACCGAGCAGTATGAGCGATACACGCGCAAGAATCGATCTGGCAAGCACTCGTTTTGCTCAACCACTTTAGCCAAAAGGTCACCGCAACTCAATTCATTAATGAGGCTTGTGATGTCACTAAAGGATTGGTGTTCTGAAGCATACTTTGAGAACAACTCCACCCTTCCTGTGGCGAAGGCATAAAGGGTAAGTGGCTCCCTGAGGCGAGGCGTCTCATGTGCAGCAAGCTCTACCAATTTTCGCATGTTGGTTGTCTGGACCCCAGCAAGATCCTGTACGTATTTTTTTAGGAAGCCCTTGAAGGTCAGCTGTCTCATGGTCTAAACCTCCCAACATATAACTGATAAAGATGGAGAAACTCTTTGTAGCTGCGCTCTGAGAGGGTACTTGATTTTAGCTCGGATTCATCGAGGGCTAGACGTTCCAAAACGTCCCAGTCGAGAGCCGCAAGAACAGATACAGACTCGATGTCGGCTATGTCTGGATCCCGATGTGAGTGCAATTTAGCTATTACGATATCCTCTAGTGAAGCCGCATAAAAATCAATCTTTCGTGTATTCAAATCAAGCCTCTTGACTCGATCTTCAAAATTGTAGGGAAAATTATTCAAGTAGGCACTTACTCGACAATTTATGTCGTACTTGCCTAGCAGCTTCATCAGCATGGGTGAAACCTGAATGGCGTCTATGTCATGCGTTGCTCGCGAAATGTATTTTTGCAGAATTAATGCGCCACCGCCAACTATGATTAGACTTAGACGTTCATCAGAGTTGTCAATTAGGTATGCGTCTTCGTCCAGTCTTAGTAGACGCAGCACTAGATCATCGAATTGTAGGATCTCCTGCACTATTTTTCCTTTCAATAATACTATTATTCATAATACAATATTTTAAGACATGCGTCTACTGTACTATTTTACGTATTAGCTTGCAGGATCCTTCGCTCCGCTCAGGACGTGGGGTTAGGTATGGGCCCCATGTCATACACCACCACGTATTAAACAGCATCCTGCTTACGATTAGACTGCGGGTCGGAGCCCGCAGTGACGATGCTGCAACACCCTGCCCGTTGCGAAGCAGCGGATACTGGTCCTGTGCCGCAGGCACAGGTGCAATGCTTATTCGAAGGGGGTGGTGCCGAACTGCTGCCAGATGACGGCGGCCGCGTCTTCGTCAATCCACACATAAGGGCTTTTCCAGGTGCCCGGCAGCGTCGTCATATAGGTGTCGTCAGCACCAACACTGCGCATCGCGCGCGCCATCAAAGCCAGCTCAAAGGGTCTAGAGGTCGTGCGCGTATTAGGTGACTCTTCTCTTTGTTTTTTTGTAGATATCTTTTCTGTGGCCCGTGGCAATAATGAGCACGACCACTTCATCGTCGATAATTTTGGCAACAATTCGGTAGTCGCCTGTGCGGTATTTCCAGTACTCCCCGAGCTCACCGCTCAGTAGCTCACCATATGCCCGTGGGTTGGCACCGTTGCTTATCCGCCTGCGAAGCCACTTGATGATGCGACTCCGAACACTCGGATCAAGCTTTCTAAGGTCGTCTTCTGCCTCTTTTGTGAGCCTTACTCTATAGGTAGAGCCGCTCACTCTACACCAAGCCTTGCTGCTACTTCTTCTAAAGAGTCGCTGGCAGAGTCACTCAGATATGCTCGCCATCTTTGATCAGCAAGTTCACCTAGGTACTCATTTTCAGCATGGCTTACGGCTAGTATCCTTATCATGTCCGAAAGTGAACGTTTTTCATTGTCGGCATAATCTTTGAGCAATTCTTTCTCTGTGTCAGACAGCCTGACTGATACTACCGAAGACATATTCATTCTCCTCTACAAGTGATTAGTGGTATGTAGTGTATTGTAGTACATTGTAGTGACTCTTTCAACTGGACAGCTTGTTTTTAGGGATGTGCTGCCGTGAGGTCAGGCAGAGGCTCAAGCCCGCTGTGACGATGCTGCAACCGTTGCGAAGCAACGGATACTGGTCCTGTGCGTAAGCACAGGTGCATTGCTTATTCGAAGGGGGTGGTGCCGAACTGCTGCCAGATGACGGCTGCTGCGTCTTCGTCAATCCACACATAAGGACTCTTCCAGGTGCCCGGCAGCGTTGTCATGTAGGTGTCGTCAGCACCAACACTGCGCATCGCGCGCGCCATCAAAGCCAGCTCAAAAGGCCTAAAGTTCGTGCGCGTATTGTCGGCAAAGGCATTGGCAACAAAGGGCAGCCTCCACACCGGCGTGTGCGTCAGCTGCGAGCCAATCGCGCGGAAGAAAGCTTGCTGTGCGCGCATTCTGCCAAAGTCACGATCTGCGTAGCCATCGCGGTGGCGCACAAAGGTCAGCGCATGCGCACCGTCTAGGGTCTGCAGACCAGGCTCGATGACCGAGGCACTCTTATCAGGCGTAATATCGCCCTGCGGGTCATTGATCGCAATTGGCACATCTATTTCAATCCCACCCATGGCGTCCACAATGTCGCGAAAACCCCAAAAGTTAATGGTAATAAAGTAGTCAATCTGCTGACCCGTCACGTCCTTTAATGCCTGTATCGCCATGTCAGGTCCGCCAAAAGCATAGGCGGCATTTATCTTGCGCGTACCCTGCCCGGGAATCTCGACCCGCGTGTCACGCGGAATAGAAACCATCCACATCTTATTTTGGACAGGGTCAATGCGCGCCAAAATAACGGTATCTGCACGCGCAGACTTATTGGGGTCACGCGAATCGCAGCCAAAGATGGCAAGCGTAAAAGGCTCGGTTGGCAGCGGCCTGCGATGATCGGTCAAAAGAGCCGGCACATCAGGGTCGGTCATACGAATCTGCAAGCTGACATAAAAAGCACCCGCAGCAAGTACTGCCGCAAGCAACAACAGTCCCAGCAAGCGCATAAAGCCGCCGAGTTTTGACCCACGACGACGCTTTTTCAGCGCACGGCGCGCATCTTGAACTCCTTGTGGTGCCTGCGCTTGGGGCGTAGCAGGCGGAGGAGTGCGTCCATTATCTGCCGCATTTCGACGACCCCTGCTACCACGCCTGCCGAGTGGCTGCTGGTCAACCTGTGGCGCGGGCTCATCTGCCCAAGCTTCGTCTTCCTGCCACACCGACTGCCGGGTGCGTTGCGCGGGGTGCTGCACCTGATGGTGCTCGGGGCGTGGCTCTGGCCGTGCCCGCTCGCCTGACCTTGATGCGGGTCGTGAAGTTCTGTTCAGTCGTTGTCGTAGTTGTTCATCCATGCAACTACCCTATCACGCTGCACAAGCCTCGACTAAAGTGTAGCGTGACCGTTGGCAAATACAGCAATGCTAGGCCTGCACGCATGGCGCGGATCTGCCACATCATCGAAAAACTCGCCGCGCGAATTCTACCCCTCCCTGTTCTAATAGGACACTGTCGTTGCTGGATTGAACGCACTCAACGAGAAAGATGTCGAAATTGCATAATGACGATGACAATTTTGCACCAAATAAATGTTCTCGTTCAGTACGTCTCTCTATCATGTATTATAGTAATCATCCACTGATATTAGTCGACCTTATTAAATTCAATCAAGTTTTCGCAGGAGATAAATTGCAAGCACAAAACTTCACAACATCTACCGCCGCGACGAATGGCAATGGTCATTTGTCTGACGTACATGAGCTGAAGTTTATCGACCTTTTTGCCGGCATTGGCGGAATTAGAAAAGGCTTTGAAGACAAGAAAACCAGATGCGTATTCAGTTCAGAGTGGGACAAATACGCCTCGAAAACTTACGAAGCGAATTTCGGCGAAGAACCCCATGGGGACATCACCCAAATATGCGAAAAGAATGATGTGCCTGAGCATGACGTCTTACTTGCAGGCTTTCCTTGCCAGCCCTTTAGCAACATTGGGAAGCGCGAAGGCTTCGAGCATGAAACGCAGGGAACCCTCTTTTTCGATGTGCTGAGAATCCTAAGGGAGAAGCAGCCCAAAATGTTCCTTTTGGAAAACGTTAAGGGTCTGCGCACCATCGACGGCGGAGAAACCTACACAACCATTCTGGAAAACCTGAGAGGCCTCGGCTATAGTGTCTTCGACGATGTTTTGGACGCCCAAGATTTCGGATTGCCTCAGCGTCGTGAGCGCATTATTTTCGTTGGATTCCACCCTTCATTGGAGGTAGATGCTTTTATCTTTCCCAAGGGCAATCCAGAAAAGAGAGTTTCAGTCTCCTCCATACTTGAAGATAATCCTCAGGGCTACTCGATATCAAAGCACCTGCAGGGAAGCTACCTCTTTAAAAAGGACGATGGAAGACCGCAGATTGTTGATAAGTCAAGTGAGTACCCAGTTAATACACTAGTTGCCAGCTATCACAAAATACAGCGTTTAACGGGAACTTTTGTAAAGGACGGCGAGACGGGCATACGACTCTTTAGCGAGCTTGAAGTCAAGCGACTTATGGGCTTTCCCGATGACTTCAAAGTGCCCGTTTCAAGAACGCAAATGTACCGCCAGTTCGGCAATTCTGTTGCCGTGCCCATGATTAGGGAAATAGCTAATGAGATGAAGGCTGTCTATTCTAAGGCAGTAACAAACTGATTCTTACCACTAAATAATCTTGCACTTCAACTGAATACTCTTGCCGCGCTGACCAGAAGCATATGTCCAGCTGAAAGGTGTGCCGAAAAAACCTTTTGTGTCATCCGAAAGAAGCGCATCGACATACTCATCAATCCGATGAATTCTGAAACTGCCTCCTTGTTCGTTGTAGGTAAGCAAGTGAGAAGCACACTGCGTCAACGCATCGCCGTCTCCACCGTAGCCCCCCAACACCCAAAGTGCTAACTCCCTTCTATACGGTCGTAGCTCCCTCTGCAATGCATCGCTATTGTCTTGGCCATAATCCCTTTTGTTTCCCACCTCCTGAAAGGCATTGAGTAGCGTGCGGAGCTTGTCGTTGCCTTCATCAAGAACGTCGGCAAAGCTATCCGCGGAGTACTGATGCACCGTTACCGAGGCATTATCACTTCTCTTGCAGCTCATGGTAAAAATCTGCTCCGACCCATTCAGGTCAAGCACCTTAACTATTACATCGGTCTTTGGCTGACCACCTGATGGCAAAAGGCCTATTACTCGCTGGTCGCTCGTTGAAAAGATTGCTCTCGTGGTCTTTTTGTTTATCTCAAGCTTCTGTGCAATGGCACTGAACATGTTGTAGTACACTCCCGTTGCGGTATCGATCCCGCCTCTCCATTTTTGAAGATTTTCATCGTAAGCCATGGTCTCGGCAACTCTCACTTCAAAAGAGCGCCCTTCGGCATCCCTTCTCTGCCCCATGCTCTTTTCTCTCATGAAATAGCGCTCAATTTCATTCGCCAATGAATCCTGTGAGATTATTGCATCAAGAGCTGAGTACTCTTCTTTATTCTTAATCTTGTCATTTTTCTTTTGAAACTCTAAGACTCCGGCAGAATCAGGATAAACGAGGTAAGCACGCGTTATTTTAGCGTCGATATCTTTCAAATTAATTGAGTCCCATTGCTGACCCTTCACTCTGTCGCTGCGCATAGATGTCGTAGAGAACAGCGCCCACCTGGTTAAGTCAGAAAATTCAATGACATACGGAGCATAAAACTGTGCCTCATCAGAGTAGCCCTCCCTACCAACACGATAATTTTTGATATAGCGAACTAAGTAACCTTTGAGCTGACACCCCATAATAATCTGCTCTAAACTAGACTGAGCTGATGACCCGTGTCTCGACTTAAACGAATTTGATTTTTCCATGCGGATCCTTCGTTGATGAAGCAGGAGCGTTTGCTCTAACGAGCACCTAACCTATATTAGCCTATCAAGGTGGCCTTCTTCACAGCTCGGTGTATTAAGGGTTGCAGTTGGGGGTGCTTTTTTCCACCAGGTGGAAGCCGGCGTCGCGCAGGGCCGTTTCGATTTCGCGAATCTGATCAAAGTCGCGGGTCTCAAGACCAATGGTCAGAAAGCAGCTGTTAATGGCCATACTGGGGTCAGAGCCCGAATAGTGAACATTGACCACGTTGCCACCACACTGCGAAATAATCGTGCTGACGCCCACCAGCTGGCCAGGCTTGTCCTCCAAAGCTATCTGCAAGGTCGCGTTACGCCCGCTGGTCACCAGGCCGCGGGTGATGACGCGCGACAAAATGTTCACATCAATATTGCCGCCCGACACGATGCACACGGTCTTCTTGCCAGCGGTCGGCACCTTGCCAAACATGACAGCCGCAACACTGGCAGCACCGGCACCTTCTGCCACCAGCTTTTCTTTTTCCATGAGACCCAAAATGGCCGTAGCGATTTCGTCTTCACTGACCGTGACAACCTCATCGACGTACTGCTCGACCAGCGGGAAAGTTAGATCCCCGGGAGTACGCACAGCAATACCGTCGGCAAAAGTGGTCACAGAACTAGTCGAACAAATCTTATGTTCATGGACGCTCTCCGCCATTGAGGCTGCACCTGAAGCCTGCACGCCATATATTTTGATAGCCGGATTGAGCTTCTTGATGGCATAGGCAACGCCCGAGATCAGGCCGCCTCCCCCGATGGGGGCCACGATGGCATCGACGCCCTCAAGCTGGTTTAGAATCTCGAGCCCAATGGTCGCCTGCCCCTCCATGACAGCATAGTCATTAAAAGGATGGATGAAGGTCGCGCCTGTCTGAGCCTGTAGCTCGCGGGCGTAACTGAAGGCATCGTCGTAGCTGCTGGGCACCAGCACAACTTCAGCCCCCAGCGAGCGCGTGGCCTCGACCTTGCTGATGGGAGCGCCGTCAGGCATGACGATGGTGCAGTCGATGCCCCTCTTTGCCGCGGCGAGCGCCACACCCTGTGCGTGATTGCCAGCAGAACACGCAATAATACCCGCCGCCGCCTCATCCGCGCTGAGCTGGCTAATCTTATAGTAGGCGCCGCGCAGCTTGAAACTGCCGGTCTTTTGCAGGTTCTCGCATTTCAAATACAGCGCGTCGTGGGTCCCGAGCTTCGTGACCTCGATGAGGTCAGTCACGCGCGAAACACCCTTGAGGACGCCTGCTGCCTGATATATGTTCTCGAGTGAAATCATCTTGTGTCCAAAGGTCGTGGCGGGTAGGGGTTTTGCTTGCAAAGGCTGCGGAGGAGTGCGTCCAGCGACGGGCCTTCGCCTAGGGCAGAATCGCACCCTTGTCTGCAGAGCTCACCATTCGTGCGTAGCGTGCCAGGTAGCCGTGCTTTACCTTAGGTTCCGGTGCAGTCCAGGCCGCGCGGCGTGCTGCCAAAATGTCGTCTGCGACATCAAGGGTCAAGCTGCCTGCGGCAATATCAATGCTAATGCGGTCGCCTTCTTCTACCAGGGCTATCGTGCCGCCCTCCATGGCCTCAGGGCTGATGTGTCCGATAGCTGCCCCGCGGGTGGCGCCCGAAAAACGTCCATCAGTAATCAGTGCTACATCTTGCCCTAGACCCATACCGCTGATGGCAGCAGTAGGGGTCAGCATTTCCTTCATGCCAGGGCCGCCTTTGGGGCCCTCATAGCGCACGACGACGACGTCACCTTTGTTGATTTTGCCGTCAAAGATGGCAGCGGTGACCGCTTCTTCACTGTCAAAAACCCGCGCTGGGCCTGAGTGTTGCATCATGTCGGGTGCGACAGCAGACTGCTTGACGACACAGCCGTCGACGGCAAGGTTGCCGCGCAGCACTGCAATGCCGCCATATTCTGAAAAGGGACTATCTACGGGGCGAATCGTTTCTGGGTCAAGGTTACGCGCACTTGCGATGTTTTCGCCCATGGTCTTGCCGGTGACCGTTTGCACGGCAGTGTCAAGCAGGTCTTTTTTCGCAAGCTCGCTCATGACGCCGTAGACGCCACCTGCTGTGTCAAGGTCTTCGATGAAGGCCTGACCTGCAGGCGACAGCTGGCACAGATTAGGCGTGCGTGCGCTGATTTCTGCGACCGTGTCGAGGGTCAAGGGGACGCGCGCTTCATTGGCGATGGCGGGCAGGTGCAAGATGGTATTGGTCGAACAGCCCAGTGCCATGTCGACCGTCATGGCATTAGCAAAGGCAGCTTCAGTCATAATGTCGCGCGGCTTGATATCGCGCTCCACCAGAGACATGATTTGTGCACCCGCCTCTTTTGCCAGGCGCAGGCGGGCCGAATAAACGGCAGGAATCGTGCCATTGCCGGGTAGTGCCATGCCGATAGCTTCTGACAGGCAGTTCATCGAATTGGCCGTGTACATGCCAGCGCAAGATCCGCAGGTGGGGCACGCATCCACGGCGCAGGCCTGGACTTCTTCTGCCGTCATGTCGCCGGCGTGATAACGCCCGACGTATTCGAACATGTCTGACAGCGCGTTCGATGCACCCTTGCGGTCGCGACCAGCAAGCATCGGTCCGCCCGAGCAGAAAATGGTCGGGATGTTTAGGCGTGCTGCAGCCATCAATAGGCCAGGCACGTTTTTGTCGCAGTTCGGAATCATGACGAGGCCATCAAAGGCCTGGGCCCTCACGACCGCTTCTGTTGAATCGCAAATCAGGTCACGGGTGACCAGCGAGTAGTGCATGCCCTCGTGCCCCATGGCAAGCCCGTCACACATGGCAATAGCAGGAAAGACCAGGGGTGTGCCGCCCGCTGCAAGCACCCCTGCTTTGACGGCATCAGAGATCTGATTCAGGTGCATGTGACCCGGTACGATTTCGTTAAAGGAGTTAACGATACCGATGATGGGACGCTCGATTTCAGCATCGGTCAGGCCCAGGGCATAGAGCAGGCTCCTATGGGGGGCGCGTTCGACACCCTTTTTCATTGCATCAGATCTCATCGTGCTTCCTTTCGACATTAAGGTCAAGGACGAGACCCCGCATCAAGTGCGGGGTGACAAACAACGCGGCTTACTAGTTGCTGGCGCTGTCGAGGTCGGTGTCGCCTTGCCACAGCATCTTTTCACGCAGCTCTGCACCTACTAGTTCCATGGGGTGAGCCTCCAGCGCGGCACGCTGCTCATAGAACCACTTACGTCCATTCTTGTTCTCTTCAAGCCAGGCATTGGCAAAAGTACCGTCCTGTATATCTGCCAACACTTCGCGCATACGAGCCTTGGTTTCCTCGTGAGGAATGACGCGCGGACCTGATACGTATTCGCCGTATTCTGCCGTGTCAGAAATCGAAGTATGCAGACCCGTGACACCTGCTTTGTTCACGATATCGATAATCAGTTTTAGCTCATGGACGCACTCAAAATAGGCATTTTCAGGGCTGTAACCCGCTTCAATCAACACTTCAAAACCGCAGCGCATCAGGTCAACAACGCCGCCGCACAGGACAACTTGTTCACCAAAGAGGTCGGTTTCAGTTTCTTCGTGCATGGTCGTCTCAAGGATGCCAGCGCGCGCACCACCGATGCCTGCCAGATAAGCCTTGGCAACCGCGTAGGCGTTTCCGGTCGCATCCTGTTCGATGGCAATCAAAGAGGGAACACCCTTGCCTGCCACGAACTGACCGCGCACCGTGTGGCCCGGTCCTTTGGGGGCAGCCATGAAGACGTCAACATCTTCAGGAGGCGTCAGGAACTTATAGCGGATATTAAAGCCGTGTGCAAAGCCGAGGGCCGCACCGGGCTTAAGATTCGCGCGGATTTCAGCCTCAAAGACGGCAGGTTGCGCGTCATCAACAATCAGGAACATGACCACGTCGCCTGCTGCGGTGGCATCAGCGATGCTCATGGTCTCGAAGCCATCCGCTTTCGCTGCATGCCAGCTGCCGCCATCAACGCGCGCACCAATGACGACCTTCACGCCACTGTCACGCAGGTTCAGGGCGTGGGCGTGGGCCTGCGAGCCGTAACCGATGATGGCAACGGTCTTGCCATCCAAAACGCTGATGTCACAATCCTTCTCATAGTACATGTTTGCCATAGTTAAACTCTCCTTTTTCCTTGGTGTCTTCGTCGATGGTATGGTGTCCACGCTCTAGGGCGACCATACCGGTGCGCACTAGTTCGATGATCCCGAATTCCGCAAGCAGCGCCTGGGCCGCCTCGGTCTTGCCCTCTTCGCCAATCAGCGAAACGGTCATGGTGCTACTGGTCACGTCAATGACCTGACCGCGGAAAATGTTCGCTATCTGGATGACCTCGTTGCGCACGTCATGACTGGTGGCGTTGACTTTGTACAAGACCAGTTCACGGCGGAGTGAGTGGTCCATGTCAAGCAGCTTCACCGAATGCACGGGCAAGAGCTTACGCAGCTGGTTGCACATAAGGTCAGCGTGCTTGTCGTCGGTAAAGACTTCAATCGTCATCCGCGATATGGCAAGGTTGTCGGTCGGTCCTACGGCAAGCGATTCGATGTTGTAGCCCTTGCGCGAAAAGAGGCGCGATACTTGCGACAAGACGCCGGCTTCGTTGTCGACCAGTACGGCGAGCGTATGGCGCTTTGGCAGGGCTGCCAGCGCTGATGCGTCTGCAGGCGCTGCAGGGCAAGCTGCCGCCGCAGCTAGGGCTTCAGCCTCTATGTGATCTGCAGCTTCAAGGACTTCTGCAGCAATACTGTCGTGCTCGATTTCTGTGCTCACGATGTGCTCCTGTTCTTATCTTGTTAGTCGATCAAGAAATTCGTTACGTGCTGGCCGGCAGAAATCATGGGGCGCGCCATCTCGCCTGAATCGATGGCGATGTCCAGCACGTAGCCCGTGTTCAAATCAAGGGCTTCTGTCAGCGCCTCTTCGAGTTCATCCAGATTCGTGATGCGCTTCCCGGGCAGCCCGTAGGCATTGGCAAGTGCTACAAAGTCAGGACCTCGATCTAGCGTCGTCTGTGAATAACGACCGTCAAAAATCAGATGCTGCCACTGGCGTACCATGCCCAGAGTTCCGTTATTAAAGATGCAGGTGATAACCGGCAGATTGTAGTGCTCTTCAGTGGAGAGCTCATTGCAGTTCATGCGAAAAGAGCCGTCGCCGGTAATATGCAGCACCGTTTTATCCGGGTTAGCCGCCTTTGCGCCCAGTGCTGCACCCAGCCCAAAGCCCATGGCACCAAAGCCGCCTGATGTTATCAGCTGGCCCGGATGACAGAAGCGGAAGTGCTGAATCGCCCACATTTGATGCTGCCCGACGTCGGTCGACACCACGGTCTGTGCCGGCAGGATTTCTGCCATTTTGCGCAAGACCTGCTTTGGTGTCATCGTGCCATTGCCGTCATCGTATTCTGTTTCGGTGGGGAAAGAAAAGACTTCATCTTTCCAAGCCTTGTGATTATAGGTACCGCCTTCGCTACCCCGCGCATCACGCAGTTGCGCGTTCAGCAGCGACAATACGACCTTGGCATCCCCAATGATGTGATGGTCAGTTTCGACATTTTTATTGATCTCTGCGCGGTCGATGTCGATTTGTACGATTTTCGCATTTTGCGCAAAGGTGTTAAACTGTAGGCCAACGCGGTCTGAAAAACGACAGCCAACAGAAATCAGCAAGTCACAGCGGTCAACCGCATGGTTTGAGGCCTGAGACCCATGCATGCCAATCATGCCTGTGGCAAGCGGGTTCATACTGGTAAAGCCGCCACCGCCCATGACCGTAATGGCAACCGGCGCGTCAATCATTTCAACAAATTCGCGAAACTGTTCTTCTGCGCGTGCCCGCACGACACCGCCACCACAGATGACCAGTGGCTTTTGTGCAGCCCCAATCATTTCAAGCAGCTGCTCGATGTCAGCTGGGTCAACTTCTGGCGCCTCCAACCCGTGGCTTGCGCGGCGCAGCAGTGCTGCCAGCCTGCCAGATCCCGCGTGCTCTTCAACAGGCAGGGATTCAAATTCGCAGCTGTCCAGGGTTACGTTGCGCACAATGTCAATCAGCACAGGCCCTGGGCGTCCACCGCGCGCCACCGCAAAGGCCTCGCGCATGACATCTGCAATCTGTGTCACATCGCGCACCAGATAGGTGCTTTTCGTAATAGGCATGGCAATGCCCACGATGTCGACTTCTTGAAAAGAGTCCTTGCCAATCAGGTGCTCATTAACATTACAGGTGATAAAGACGACCGGGGACGAATCCATATAGGCCGTCGCGATACCCGTCACTAGGTTTGTCGCACCCGGCCCAGAAGTTGCAAAACAGACCCCCACGCGCCCAGAACTACGGGCATAGCCATCTGCCGCATGCGACGCGCCCTGCTCATGCGCTGTCAAAATATGCTGGATGCGGTCGCCGTACTGATACAGCGCATCATAGACGGGCATGATTGCGCCACCAGGATAGCCAAACACGGTGTCAACACCTTGTTCCAGCAGACATTCCATTACTATTTGTGAACCAGTTAGTTCCATAACGTGCCTTTCGCGTTCATGACTGGTCAAACTCCCTCAACTGCTCGTCGTGCACATCGCCGCCAACATAAGCAATAAAAAAAGCTCCGATTCTTCGGAGCCTTGATGTGTTCGCTGGTATGTTAGCTATGGCTTTGGCTCCGCCCCTTATCGCCCGAAAATGACGACACTAATAAGGCCGAGTACGACAACAGCAATAACTGAACCTGCGCTGAGGCTCATTCTTTCACCGTATGTCGCGTGTGTGCGTTCCATAGTTGGTTTAGTCTAGCATATATGGCATCATTAATCGCATGAGAACACACAGCAACCAGATGAGAGGTGCACGATGCCCCTTTTTGTAGGCGTTGCCGGCCTGGCGTACTGGGCCAAAGAGAAAGGTCTCCACATGAAATTCCTCGTTGAAAAGTATTTTGACACGGCTTATGACTATCTGGCCGACCGCACTGACGCAGAAAACATGCCGGCTGTTTCAAAGTTGCTTAATGACGCCATGATGAAATATGAGGACGGCGAGCTGACCAGTGCAGCTGCCAGTGACATGGTGCGCCAGCTGCTGCCCTTGGTGCGCGATGAGGACCGTCCCGAGCTCGAGAAAATGTTTAACGACAACCAGGGGGTTATCAAAAAGTACCTGAAGTAAAGCGGCGGAGTGCGTCCACACCTGTTCTCTTCGCAAACTACAATTTCATTCACGCAACTTCCCGAGTGAAGCGTAGCGTCGTGTTCGCGCGAATCTTAGAAGCAAGAAAGAGATCAGCGTGAGGTACGCCATGCCAAATAATACTAAGTAAAATAATCCTCTAGGGGTGTGGAATAAATACGGCCATGCAACTCCCTCACTGTCCCAGGACGCATACCAACTGTAAAGAATCCAGGTATCATCAACTTTTTGAAAAACTAATATATCACCAAAATCGTCCTCCTGATTTGTAAAGCTATAGTAGACACGCGCGGTATCATCGGTATAACTCAACAACCGAAAGAAATCATTTTCATCAATCATTCCAGTCTGCAGATACTCATTGGCAAATTCAGCACCATGCTGCCTAGTTAAAAACTCGGCATGTGCGATTGAGGTAAGCCAAAAGACAGTGGGCGCAACCAGTAGCGCCATGATCAATGACAGCAAAACCCTTTTCCATCTCACCATTTATGTCTCCCAATGACACACCCCCACTCCCCATCACTAAACGCAGGATTTCGCACTTAACCCTAGTGGCGAGCGGGGATGCTCGCACGCTTTCATAATTGTTAATCTCTCGTATATTGCAACTTGCCATTAGATAGAATTGCGGAGATTGTGGACTTCGCCCCTGGGTTTTCAAATTCCTCAAGGCCGTAGTGCAGCACGTCATTTCTATCGAGGAAGTATATTTGAACTAAGTGAAATATTCTTGCCTGACCGAGCATGGTTGGCACCAGTAACTGCGCCACCCCGTAGTATTCGCCCAGCTCAACTGTTCCCGTCCTTGGTGTAACATATGGCGAAATTCGTTCATATCCCCCCGCGCCGATTCCCCGTATTTTCGAAGCTTTATCAGGTTGTGCAATCAGCCATTTATCACTCATCCTAGGATGCCTAGAGAAGCCATACGTCTCATAGACATTCGCAGTCAACACAAGGTCATATGCAAGGCTGTTCGGATTTGCAGTGCAAACCTGCCCAAAGATGCGATCTGCATGTATCCAGCCGTCATGAAGGCTGAAGTCAACTTGTGCAAGATCAGAACTGCCTTGAGGGCACAGGTTGACGTCATGCGACTTCAACTCGGCCACTCTTTCATTTGCACGTGGCTCTGCCAAGAGAACTGTGCCCCCTGTCATTACCAGTGGCAACAGGTGAAAAATTGTTACACCTGCTACACTTTCCGGCACAAGCACGAGGAGCAGAGTGTTGGGTCTGCCATCAATCCCTTCTACCACATATTCTGTGATGTAAATATACCCCCTTGACGTAAGATGATGTTCGTGCACCTCAATCCAATCGGTCGAGCTTATGATGCCATTAATTAGGAACAACTTCATTTCGTCAACAGCTGAAGCAAGCGCTTCTGCTGACTGATTTGAAAGTGACAGGCGCATCATCTTCTGACTTGCATATACATCGCTAGCGAACAAGTACGAGAAATATGCTGTTATTCCCAGCAGAAGAATTATGACTGGAAAAATAATTGCCACTAACGCTATTGTCGATGTTTTATTGTGAGCCGTCATGCCACCTACCTCGATGGTGCATTTGCGATCAAGTCAGCAGTGCTACTCTGACGATTGCCAATGTAGTTGAAAAGCACCCTCATCCTTTTTGTGGATGGACTTCTAACAGTATGCCTTTCCACAAAGCCATATTTTGGCACACATCTAACATATGTCCTTTTGGCATCTATAAAGCGAGAGTGGTTACCTCCAGAATACTGAAGCGTAATCTGCGCCTTTAGACGCCCAGACAAAACATAGAGTGGCGCAACCAGTAGCTCCATGGCCCGTGACAACAAAACCCTCTTGTTGGTGAAAATAATCATTTCAGCTCTTGCACATCAGAATTATCAAAATGTGTAACATCAAGCTCAAACTCACCTTCCACGCCTTGCACCATCCCCAGCGCCAGGAAGCCATTACGCAAAGGAGAATCATAAATAGACACAACCATCCTTTCTCTTGCAAACCCTTTCGGCAGATAGAGAACATCTACTCTGGCCTGATTCGACTCCACAAAAAGGACAAGTAAATTGTCTTCTGGCTCAAAGTTCTTGATTACTCTAAAATTCGCTGTTTCGCCCGGTGCAATTGTCTGCATCACGCCCTTTTCCATCTCACCATTTATATCTCCCAATGACACACCCCCAAGAATGATGTCGGTGTTGTTGCGAACCTTCACCTCCACACTCACTGACGGCGCCAGAAAAGCAAGTGCCGCAGCAATCAGGAAAAGAAGTAGCAGTACAGCTGCTGCCAATATTAACTTCCTAATCGAACCCATGATTAGTCTTTCCCACTTCTGATCAACCTAGCATTGAAGCCCCCCGCGTTTGCTGGAGACCAGTTTCTTGAGTCTTACGCTGCCAGCGCAAGCTCTTCTTGCTCTCTATAATACATCTCTTCATATTCTATTGGCGGAACATCGCCTATAGCCTCAAAGAGTCTTTTACTGTTATACCAGTCTACCCAGTCCAAGGTGGCATACTCGACATCCTCAAACCCCTTCC
>WRBW01000022.1 GCA_009784345.1 Coriobacteriia bacterium
GAGGAAACGCGTGACGCGCCGCCAAAGCGCTCGACCCTTATGAGCAGAATCAGCCCTGAAGCTGCAGAAATGCTGCGCCGCATCCGCGATGGAGACGATTAAAAGCGACTCTTTTAGACCCATATTGTGTAGGATATGTCAAGGTAGAATGTAGAAAATTAGAAATGAATATGTGCTAATTGTGTAGACACAGAGCACAAAAGCGTCTATTATGGACTCATCCGATACATAGAGGTGATTGCCATGATGCACGTTGCAAAGTCTAAACCTGTCGTATTTTTGCTGGCTGCTCTCGCTTTAATTGGCGCAGTTATCGGTTTCGAAGTCTTTTTTGAGGCTGATGCGGTGGCAGAAAACATCAACGTAAGCTACCCCGGCTATCCGCCCGATCCAAAGATCGAGTCTTACGAGATTGAAACCTCGCGGCCGGACGTTTACGAGTACCGCGCAGGCACGGTAAACCAGCCGGCCTCCAATGTGCCCAAAGACGGCCAGGTGATGATAGGGCGCACCATTGAACACCTGACCTATGAAGCATCACCCACGGTTGAACTGCTCTCGGGCAACATCCGCATTACCCTCGACATCCACGGCCAAGACTTCATGGCCTATGTCAAAGACGATGAAGGCAACATCATTTACGACGGCGATACGCCCCGTACCGAACCAAAGAACCCGCTCATAGAACTACGTAAAGATGCGGATCATCCGCGTCCCGACACCACCACAGGCGGCAATGTATATGTCGAAATATGGGACGACCTTTTCGATTTCATTCCTCGCTACTTCCTCGACCCCAACTATGACTTTGAATCAAGTCCCTCTGGTGATCCCTACATAGAGATCACCGACCTCGACAGCTTCTTCCCTCTGGTTTACCCCGCTTATGAACTACACTACGACAAAGCGAATAACTACATGTGGTGGCTTATCACCGATTCAACAGCCTTTACGGGTGCGCAACCCTTGGCTGTTTCTTACATTTTGGGCCTTGATACCTCTCGTGCTCCAGCAGATATCTTGAACCCACAACCCGGCGAGCACTTCATGCTGACCAACCACGATTACGTCACGGGTGTTGCCAAGGGTCGCTTCCGCCCCAATGACGAAAACTCACTCTACTGGAAGACAGAGGTTGTCGTTACCAGTTCTCAAAACGTTTCAGCGCCCATCAACTGGAACAATGGTAACGGAATGCGTCAGGGCACGATTTATGACCCTGACACGGGATTTACCATGAGCTTCCAGCAAAACAGAGATACGGTAGCAGGCAGAGAGTCATATACAGCGGTTCCCGGAAACTTGCTAGCGCACAACCCAGCAGCGCTCTGGAACCATGATGGCTCTTCCGTATCGCAACGAAACGGCCCCATGACGGTTACTGCCGCGCTACTCGATTCTGATGGCAAACCCATGGTTACCACTATTGGCGGCATTTTGCAGCCCGCTCTTGACAACACCAAGGTGCGCCAGCTCTCATGGCACGTTAATTGGGCAAATACACCCCGCTATGTGCTTGATCCCTTTGGTGACCAAATCTACGTCGATGGTGTTGCGCTCTTTGGCTACCCGCTCATCTTTAGTATCCAAGACCTCTATACCGATTGGGATTATGCCAATAACCGCCCTGTTGAGGGCGCGGTGCGCAAAGACGGCTCCTACATGATAGTCACCGCCACCGGTGGCGGCAACGACTACATCTACCTCATGAAGATTGAACGCTCAAACGAATACATTCGCATCCTGCAAGACGGCGAAGACCAGTACAACTGGGTCGGCGACGTCCTGGTATCAGACCTCGAGTCCTACGGCCTGATTCGCCTCGTGGGCGACCCACCCCTGGCAAGCTTTGACCTGACCGTCAAGAAAAACTACTACAACGAGGACGAAGCCTACGCCATCAATGATGTGGCGCAGCGCGATGCCTTCATTGCAGAAAAGCTCAACAATGCACGTCGCTGGTTCATGAATGCTGACACCATTCAGACCATGCGCATCAAAATTGACGACGACTCGACACCTCCCGTCTACCTAAGCTTTGCGGAAACGCGCACGGCGGAGACTGACCATTTCTACTACGAATTCGTGGGTACGACCTCAGGCCTCCACGGATCAGTCATTCAGTTTAGCCAAAACAAGCCTGCCGTACTGCTAGGCGTGCCTACCATGTACAGCGTGGGCGATTTGATTGACTACCAAGCTATCGAAGACGACCTCTGGGCAGCCTATCCTGCCGAACGTCGTCCTGAAGTAGCCGTAACTTACGTCTATGACGATCATGCTCGCAACAGCACCGGCAAGTTCGACGCCATGATTGTGACTGAAGACGGCTTGGAACTGGGTGAAAACGCGGACTTAACCGTCACCAATCAGTTCGAAACGGGTGCCTTTGGTAACCTGCAGCTGCGCAAGCTGGTCTTGGGTAGTGCTGCAGACTGGGGTATCGACAATCTAACCCCCTTCCCGCTGAAAATCTGGGATCCCGGTGGCTGGAATGGCATGAGCGATCAAAACGATCCTGATGGTGTACCCATCCCCAATCCGGGCGGTAATTACCTCTTGTTCCGCCCTCGCGTTGAGGACCCTGCACATCCAGAGGCCTATCCCTTTGGCTATGACCCCGGTACTTTCTACTGCACGGGTAATACGGGGCTTGCACCCAATATGACCTTAGCGCAATACCGCGCAGCCTACGCTGCTTGGCAAGATGACAACCCCGGTAAAACTCTTGATGACTGGCGTGACACAGCCGACCCCTGGTTCTGGTCAGACCGTGAATGGCAGCTGGCCGTACTTGAAGGCAACCCCGCCATCGAAGACGGCGCCATTCAGGATGTCTGGCTGACGATTGATCTCGCTGTCGCTTCATTTGATCGCGTGATACTGTCAAACCTCTGGCCCGGCAACTATGAAGTACATGAATACCTCTCAGACGGTGTAACCCGCGTCGACAATGCAAGTCCCAGCTACTGGGATGTCGAAATGCGCTACAGCCTCGAGGCCGCAGATGGTTCGGGCATCGTACCACCTCTGGCTGATGGGCATCTCCGCGTAGACATTGTTAATAGCTATCAAGAAAAACATGACAACTTGACTCTGACGAAGGACTTCATCGGTCCCGCAGAAATGTGGGGCATCGATGGCGACACGCCCTTTACGGTCAGACTGCTGAACGAAGCCCATGACCGCGTGTTGCTCTTTGCGCCCAATAACAGCATCTATAACCTGCATGAACGCTTCTGGGACCTGGTCGGTACGGGCGACTTTGCCGACCCCTATGATGAGGCTTTGCAAGATCGCTTTGACAACTGGCCTGCTGATGACAGTCTGGTGACTCATAAGATATTTATCTACAACGAGGGCAAGTATACGACCATCTACGACCTCTTTAGCACCTATGAGGCCAATGGCTATACGGGCAGTATTGGCGTGGATGAAATCGACCTTGAAGAGTCCTGGACCATTAGAATGCTGCTTGACGGCGTCGATTACGACCCCAATAACCCTGATGCTCCGCGTCGTGTCGTTGTGGTCAATGACGGCGAAGGTAACGCGACGAGCATCTTCAATTCATTCCTGAACACGGGTCCGCGCCGTGGTGGCCTGATAAAGAGCCTTTCGGGCGACTATGCAGACTATCAGGTCGACTACGACACGGTCTTTGAAGCCGGTGGCTACAATATCGAGACCGGACGCCGCCTGCTGTTCCAAGAATTCGACGGCGAAAACTTTGTCATAAAAACCTATGACATCGACATTACCCTCAGCGGTAAGCACTACCATCACATTGGTGAAGTCGATGAGCGTGCTCAAATCACTGACGGATCAGGTACGCTCATCGACAACCCAGACTACGGTGCCGTCTATGTCATTCCGCTGGCAAACAGCCTGGGTTCAGCAAGTGCACCTGGTGGCGTCAAGGACTGGCGTGACGAGTTTGTCCGCTATGACAGCCTTGACGTGCTGCTTGCAGACCAGGGTCCAGGCTCATGGATCTGGAACAACCTCCTGAACCCCAGTCTGACCCATAAACTGGATAGTGCGGATAAAATCAACTTTGAACGCTGGCTAGAGTTCAGTGTGAACGCACCGGCGCAGATTTGTCGCTTGTTGCCTACGGACTACCATATTATCGAGCGTCAAAAATCTGACCCCGATAATCCCTTCCTGACCGCGCGCGTCATTGGTGCAGTCTACTTGGACGAACCTATTGACCCTGACCAGCACTATGGCAACAGTGCCACCATGATGACCATGGCACTCTTTATCAATAACCACTACGACGGTACGCTTTCAGAAGCCTACAACAGCGACGGACAGATCAACATCTTCAAGGCGCTGGCAGGCGACTGGCGTGGCTGGGATGTCGACAGCTCGACTGCCTTTAGCAGCTACGTCGAAGCACCGTCAGGCCGCAAGGTCGCCATGGTGCAAACGGGTACTAACTTTGCTGGTCCCGTCTACAGCTATGTGGGCGAAGAGCTGGCAGCAGGCGTCTATGTCGATTCAAAGGGCGAGCCCATTGCCCTCGACAAGGCCATCGCTGCCCTGAACACCTGGTATGCACCGCAGACCTTTACGGCCGCAGACATCATCACTGATGTTGATATATACGGCCGCTTTGGCGCCATGGTACAGGTCCAAAACCTGCCCTACGGCAGCTACAAAGTACACGAAGAAATGGCAGACGACGGTCGTTATGACACCTTCTATGCCGCAAACTTCCGCCCCAGCAACGAAGTCACGCTGCGCCAGCGCCTGCGCTTTGGCACGGTTGGCATCGTGAACATCTTTGCGGGCCCTGGCGACCTGCTAATCAGCAAGGAGCTCACGGGTGCCCCTGCAGACTGGAGCATCGAGACCTCAACGACCTTCTACGCACAAATCAAGAATGCTGATGGTCAGGCACTGGTCTTTGATACCAGCATCAGCAAGACTGAAGGCGCCTACGAATACGTCGGCTACATCGATGGTACAGGTACGAACCAGTACAAGGCAGGCTACAGCCCCGGTGAAGGCCAGCCAACTGCCGTCATCGAAATCACGGCTGAAAGCTCGGCGCTCATCACGAACTTGCCTGCTCAGACTTCGGCCAACTACACGATCGAAGAACTGAACCAGGGCGGTCTGCTGGACACGGTCGGATCTATCACCTACAGCCAGCAGACGGGTGAAGACTTCACGCTACTCCAGGGCGGAGTCATCACGATAAACCACGACCAGGCACACTTTGTGACCATCACCAATGACTACCTGCACAAGCGCTCAGGCGAGCTGACCCTTGAAAAGCAGCTCGACGGAGCCTGGGCAGACATGGGTATCACGGCAACAACGGACTTCGATTTCACGCTGACCAACAGTGACGTGGCCAGTGACGGCTATGGACGCACTCTCCTCTTTGAATACCTAGGGGACCTGCCCTATACCACGGCGGAGGGCGTCCAAACACGCGCCACCTACCGTTTTGTCGGCGAAGTCGATGGCACGGATGTCTACCTGCTGAACTACAGTGCGAGCTTGCCGGTCAGCGGCAGCGTGACTGACGCTTACTACCAGCTGGGTAATGATGCAGGTCCGAGCGGCCAGCTTAGTGCTTATCCAGACTATGTGACGGCCCTGCCTGTTAGCCAGGCAAAGCCCGTTCAGATTGTAGGTCTGATTCCTGGTAGCTATACGGCAGATGAAGATGTATCTGCTCAGGACGGCAGCGTCTTTAGCTACTTGGTTGGTGGCAAGGCTGCTGGCGAGCAAGATCTCACAGTGCTTGCCGACGGTGGGCAAGAGACGATTGTCATCACGAACACTTGGGATGGCAGCTGGCTGTTCTTAGGAGCAGGTGTGCTTGATATCACTAAGAGCTTTGGTGATACGCCCGATGCGGTACTTGATGCCCATGGTGTTGATGACGATACGGTCTTTGACATTATGTTGAAGAATGCTGCTACGGATAACTATCTGGTCTTTGTAGATAGTGGGCAAACAGATATCAGTAAGGGCGGAGCTCCTATTTACCTCTATGTTGGTGAAGAGAATGCAGCAAAAGATATTGTCGAATCTGACGGCACGACGCTTGTTGGTAGCTCTGGCGGCGGACTTGATGCCTTCCTAGACGGCTTGGTTAGTGGGCTCACGAGTGCCGACCTGAAGTACAGCATCCCTATCACTAAGGCCCTTGGTGCAAGCGTTGAGATGCTTCCTGACGACGGCGATACCTACGTGGCAGAAGAGGTCGATGCGCTGGGTGCAGCTAAGGTGAGCTATGTCTATGGTGGACAAGATGCTGAAGAGCAAACCAGTATCACGCTACCACCTGAGAATCAGATGCCAACGACCATCGAGGTCATGAACGAATACACACGCACGGCAGACCTCATCGTCGAAAAGACACTGGCAGGACGTCCTGGTGACTGGGGCGTTAATGCCAACACCGCCTTCAGCGTTCGTGTCATTGATAATACTGGTAGCTTCCTGCAGTTTGTTAAGGGTGCCGATGCGAGCCAGGCAGGTAAGACCATGTCTACCTACCAGTTGGTAGAGCCCGGCACACCCCTTGCGGTCGAATGGATTAGTGTCACCCCTGCTAAGCCTACAGTGCTGAAGGGTTTGCAAGCAACATCCGATATCAGCTACACCGTCGAAGAGCGCGGTGCCATTTCTGGTCAAGTTGTTACCTACTTTATTAGTGGCAACAACATTACGGCTAACGGCAAGGGCAGCGTGGGAAGCCTTGCTCAGTTCTGGAATGAGTACCTTACGGTGACGGTCAATAACTGGTATCCCGACAAACCTGTCGAAAAGGTTGAAGAGCTACCACCAACGCCTCAGCCTCCAGCACCTCGACCTGCGCCAGCACCGGCACCGACTCCTGCGCCACAACCGGCACCGGTCATGCCAGGCACGGGTGATTGGGTAAACATTGGCCTGCTGCTCGCACTGATTGCAGGCTCTGGTTCAGCCGCTGTCTATCTGTCCCGCAAGGGCAAGAAAGGCAAGGGGCTCGGAGGTGAAGAGGACTAAGGTAAGAGTAAGAGTAAGAGCTACACTTTGAACCCCCATTCGTGAGGGATCACCAGTAGGTTCCTTGTTGCTACTATGAGGTACAAGGAGACACGGTATTGGCAGGCTTGACTGTGGCGATCACCCCTGCCGTGGATAGATACCCGCTGTTTCCTGTAGCATACAAGGAACCTACTTCTGTGCCCGCACTCCGCTCTCTGAGGTCAGTCCTAATGGCGTGATTATTGCCAATATGGTATACTCTATTGACGTAAATAACAACAAAACACTAGTGATAAAAACGTAAATAGGAGCATTTATGCTGAAAACGACGCTTAATCATCGTTTTTTGTGGGACAGACTCAGCACAGAAATTGACACCCGTGAAGCAACCGTCATTACGGGTCCCAGACAGGCGGGGAAAAGCACGACGCTCCAGTGGATGCTCGATCAAGTCGAAAGCGACAACAAGATATCGCTCGACCTCACCCTTGAAAGCACACGTCAGCTTTTTGAAAACTTTGATGCCAAAGGAATCATCCACTATTTGGGTCAAGTCGGAATCGACTTCAGTAGTAGGGCCTACATCGCCATAGACGAAATCCAGTATTCAAAAGAGCTCCCCTTCGTCGTTAAATACCTCATCGACCACCATCAGGTGAAGTTTTTTCTTTCGGGGTCGAGCTCCTACTACCTCAAGAACCAGTTTTCTGAAAGCATGGCTGGCAGAAAGCTTATCTTCGAGCTCTACCCTCTATCCTTCCAAGAATTCTTGAACTTTAAGGGTCAGAATTATCGTCTCGACCCTCTTTTCACTAAAGACTACGAAGTCTCAAAGAGTAGCTTTTCTCAGAACGCCCACAGTTACCATACCCTCAAAGCCTACTATGATGAATTCATAGAGTATGGCGGCTTTCCTCGGGTCGTGCTTGAGCCCAATATCGACAGAAAAAAGGCTCTTCTCGCAGAAATCTTCACCTCCTACATTGACCTTGATGTCGAGCATCTTTCGGACTTTAGGTCGAAAGCTGACCTGCGAAATCTTATCAGGGTCTTGGCGGCGCGCACGGGCAGCCGCATCAATATCAACGACCTGTCGATAATTACGGGCCTTAGTCAAAGCACCACGCGCACCTACATCGATTTCCTCGAAAAGACCTACCTCATAAGACTTCTGCCCGTTAGTAGTTCAAATCAAGATGTCATAACGCGCAAGCAGCCAAAACTTTACTTTATCGACACGGGAATAGCCTCCCAAAATGCCGATCTGTCGGGTGGCGCAAAGTTTGAAAACACGCTCTGCCATCAGCTGCAGCGCTACGGCCAACTCAGCTACTTTGACAACAGGGGTGAAATCGACTTCATACTCACGACCGACCAGGCCACCTACGCTCTCGAGGCAAAAGAATCTCCCACTCCCAAAGACAAAAAAGAGCTCTCGACGAGGGCTGACCGCTTAGGAGTTCCTGACTACAACCTCATTGGCAGGAACCACGTGGCAAAGTACGACAATTATCTCTGGGGTGGACTCATTCCCTAGGCACATCCAGCTAACAGTAAAGCGGGGGAGGGCGTCCATGCCCCGGATTTGGGCGCACTCCGCCAAATGGCCCGCTCTGCACGCTTCAGTGCCTGATGTCGGGCTGCGGTGTTAGAATTGACAGCAGTATGAAGACATTTGAAGATCAGCTACAGGAAGCACTGGCTTGCAGTGCTGTTTTTGCTCGGCTCGTGGCGTCGCGCGGCTTTTCCACGACCTGTGCCGTCAAAACTTTCCTGACACCTTGCCTGGAACGCGACTGGCTCGACCCCTACGAGCTACCCGGCATGGCGCCCGTCGTTGACCGTGTCGAGGCGGCCCTTGCCGCAGACCAGCACATCTGCATTTTTGGTGACTTCGACCTCGACGGCATGAGCGCAACGGCCTTGATGGTGCGTGCCCTGCGCAAACTGGGTGCCACGCGCGTCAGCTACCTGATTCCAAAGCGCATCGGCGAAGGCTACGGGTTGAGTGCGTCCAGCGTCCCCAAAATTCTTGCGCTTGCCCCCGACCTAGTTATCACGGTCGATAACGGCATTTCTGCCGACGCTGAAATAAAGCAACTGCACGATGCGGGCATCGACGTCGTGGTCACCGACCATCATGTGCCCGGTGAACGCTTGCCCCAAAACACGCCGATCTTAAATCCTAAGCTTGACCCAGACTACGGCATGGCTCAAATGAGCGAGGTCATCGCAGGCTACCCTCAAGACACCGTTTTTGAGCTCAGTGGTGCCGCCGTGGCCCTCAAATTAGTGCAGGCACTGGGGCTGCGCCACCTGCAACCAAAGCTCTGGCTGGAATACCTTGATCTCGCGACCCTAGGTACTATCGCTGACGTCATCAGCCTCACGGGGGAGAGCCGCGCCCTAGTCGCCGCAGGCATCGAGCACATGCGCGCACGGCCCTCGGTGGGTCTTGCCGCACTAGTCGAGCACTTATCGAATATCGAACAGTCACATATCACGGCAACCGACATCGCCTTTGTGGTCGGGCCACGCCTGAATGCCGCAGGGCGTGTGGCAGACCCCACCGAAGCCCTAGACCTGCTGCTCGAAGATGACAGCACACGGGCTTTTAAAATGGCAGCAAGCCTAATTGAGCGCAACACCATGCGCCAAGAGGTCGAGCGCGAGCTCGAAGACGCGGCGATAGAACAGGCCCAGCGTACCTATGACGGTCAGCGCATCCTGATACTGGCTGGTGCTGGCTGGCACGAAGGCGTGCGCGGCATTGTGGCCTCGCGTCTGGCAGAACGCTTTGGCGTACCCTGCATCGTGGCAAGCATCAACGAACAGGGCTATGCCGAAGGTAGCGCGCGCAGCATCGGGAAGGTCGACTTGTTCCAAGCCCTGTCATCTTGCAGCGATTTGTTCGAGCACTTTGGCGGGCATGCGGGCGCTGCTGGCCTCACGATCAAAGCGACGCGCATCGATGAGCTCAAGTCAAGGCTTTTTACTTACATGGACGCGCTCCCCCAGGAAGATTTTATCGCCCAAAAAGTCTTTGATATTGATGTGACGCTTCCAGAGCTCAGCTATGACCTGGTGCAGGAGTTTGACCAGCTTGAGCCCTGTGGGGCGGGAAATCCTCGGCCGGTTTTGCGCGCCCAGCACATCGAGGTGTCGGGTGCAAAGGCGGTGGGTGTCGACCATAACCACCTGCGTTTTACGGCGCTGCAACAGGCGGGAAGCCGCGAGGCGCGCGTGCCGGCGATTTGGTTTCGTGCCTCGCATGTCGAGGAATGGATTGCGCTGCCCGGGCAGGCCCTGCCTATCGGGGATGCGATTTTCAAGCTTGACAAGGACACCTTTCGCGGACGGCGTGGTGCCCAGATGAAGGTGCTTGAAATGAGCATGCAGGGCGATGACTTCTTGCGGCGCCTGTATGAGCGCGCGCCAGAGATTGTGCAGCGTCGTGAATATGCGGGCATTAGTGATGCGGAGAGCTTCCATACCAAAGTGGTTGGCGTGAGCTTCGAGGGGCGTCAGAAGCTGATTGCCGCGTTGCAGGTCGGCGACAAGCTAGAGCTTTTGCGTGATGAGGCTAACGACTACGATAAGAATGCCATTGCCGTGGTGTCCAGTCGCCTGCGCGGTATGCGCGGGGGCGGACAGTTGGGCTTTTTGAACCGTGACTTGGCGCGCGAGCTGGCGCCAGTTTTGGCTGGCGGTACGAAGTATCTGGTCGAGGTTGCCAGCTTGACGGGTGGCGAGGACGGTCAGGAGTTAAACGGGCAGGAGCAGTCACGGCCAACGCGGGGCGTCAACATTGTCGTGACGCGGGCGGATGCCCAGGAGGCGGCCCAGATTCACCTCGAGCACGGGCGCGCCGAACGCCTGCGCCTGTCAGGTTTAAGTGCCGAGCTCCTGGAAGGCGAGCTGCGCCGTGTCTTCATAGGTGACGCCAGCCTGCACCCCGCACAAAAGCAGTCGCTTGACAGCCTGATGGCGGGGCACAACACCTTGACCGTTATGGCAACAGGACGCGGCAAGTCGCTGATCTTTCATATGTATGCAGCCTGGTCTGCCATTAAGGCAGGTAGGCCCAGCATCTTTGTTTATCCGCTGCGCGCACTGGTTTCTGATCAGGCCTATCATCTGGAACAGGCCTTTGCGCGCCTGGGCCTAACAGTTGCCGTCATCACGGGCGAATCAAGCGTCGAGCAGCGTGAAGATAGCTATGCCCAGTTGTCTGCGGGGCTCATCGACATTGTGCTGACAACGCCGGAGTACTTGCACTTTCATGCGCAGTCCTTTGCAGAGGCGGCCCGCTTTGGCTTCGTGGTTGTCGATGAAGCTCACCACATTGGGCAGTCGCGTGCGGGAAACCGTCCTGCCTACGCGGCCCTAGGTGCGGCTATTCAAAAACTGGGCGCCGAACCTGGTGACCCTGGCGAGAAGACTACGGCACCCGTGACCCTTGCGGTGACAGCGACCGCCAATGACCAGGTCGCTGACCGCATCTGCGACACGCTGTCGATAGAAAAGCGCATCCTTGACCCCCATGTGCGCGAAAATCTGCTGCTGGTCGATAAGCGCGCGAACACCGCTAAAGACTTCAAGTTGAAATACGTCCTTGACCTGCTTGAAGACACTTCTGCCCGGCAGGGCACAAAGACCGTCATCTACGTGAACTCGCGCAAGGAATCGGTCAAACTGGCGCGCATCATCAGAAAGACCTTCCCCGATCTGGCCTGGAAGACGGCCTTCTACAATGGTGGCATGAAACGCGACGAACGCGCAGAGGTCGAGGCGCGTTTTCGCAACGGCGAAATACTGGTCGTCATTGCGACTTCTGCCTTTGGCGAAGGGGTCAACATACCCGACATTCGCAACGTCGTCCTGTATCACTTCCCCTTTAGCGCGGTCGAGTTCAATCAGATGTCGGGACGTGGCGGACGCGACGGCAAGCCTGCTCATATACACTTGCTATTCAACAAAGAAGACGCCGGCATCAACCGCTACATCCTGATGCCGCTCGCACCACCGCGCGCGTCGCTGGTGGCGCTGTACAAGGTGTTAGTTGGCCTGAAGGCCGGCAGGGGCAACGGCTTCAAAATAACCAACAAAGAGCTTTCAGAAATGGCAAATGACCAGCTGCGCCGCGAGGGTGCCTTTGACAAAGTTAAAAAGTCAAAAGCGGATAAAGCGGGGGAGAAGCCCGCCGACCCATCTACTGAAGAGGTGCAGGTGCTGCGGGATGAAACCGTGTCCCACGGTCTAGGGATCTTTCGTGATTTGGGCCTGGTTTCGACTGCCGGACATTCATCTGCCCGAACAATAACCCTGCATGATGTGGGTGCAAAGAAAGAAGAGCTGACTTCAAGCGTGCGCTATCTTGAGGGCAAGGACGAAATTGCAGATTTCGAATCTTTCATGAACTGGGCGCTGCTGTCAGATGCCGACACGCTGCGAAATCGCTTCACCCGCCCCATCCTCCCCAGCAAGCTTGTCTCACAATGAGACAAGCTCAGACCTGCGGGTTTGTCCAGAAATTGATCTGACCCACTCTTCCTCAAGTGAAAATGAAATTAAATTTCTCATAATTCTGCTTGACGTACTATTGTATTAGGTGCATAATACAGTGGTACAAAGAGCGATTACGAACGAATGAAGGAAAGGTCAAAGCCCTTTATGCTGAGCTTCACAAACGATAAGCCTATCTATGCTCAGATCGTTGACCTGGTCGAGCTGCGCATTGTGACCGGTGTTTACCAGCCACAGTCAAAGCTGCCCAGTGTGCGTGACCTGGCGATGGAAATGGGTGTGAATCCCAATACCATGCAGCGCGCACTTGCAACGCTCGAGACGGAAGGCTTTGTGAAAAGTGAGCGCACCAGCGGTCGATTCGTGACCGATGATGCGGCACTGATCAGCGAAAAGCGCGAATCCCTGACGAGGGAAAAGACCCAGGATTTTGTTCAGAGTATGAGACATTACGGCTGCAATGACGCAGAAATAGTGGCGACGGTGCAGCATTTTTTGAACGACTAGAACGACTAGAACGACTAGTACAACTAGTACGACCCGAACGACTAAAGTGAAATGTCCCCCTGTGAAAGGAGAAGCCTCATGGCCCTTCTCGAGTTTAAAAACCTTTCAAAGACCTATGTAAAGGACCGCGGTCAAGCGCTCAATAACGTGTCCTTTGCCATAGAGCCTGGAAAGATTGTTGGTCTGCTGGGACCAAATGGTAGTGGTAAGACGACCCTGTTGAAGCTGACCTGCGGACTGCTGGTTCCCACCAGTGGGGAAGTGCTGTTTAACGGCAAGGCTCCCGGTGCCGAATCGCGTGCCGCGATCGCGCTTTTGCCTGACAAAAGCTATCTGGCAGACTGGATGCGCGTCGAGCAGATTCTAGACTTTTTTGCCGACTTTTTCCCCGACTTTGACAAAGCACGTGCCAGCCAGCTGCTGCGTGAACTGAACATTGATCCGAAGCAGCGCTTCAAAACGCTATCAAAGGGTAATCAGGAAAAGGTGCAACTGATTGTTGTCATGAGCCGCCGTGCGCAGCTGTACTTGCTGGACGAGCCTATCGGTGGTGTTGACCCTGCTGCTCGTGACTTTATTATCAGCACTATTTTGACGAACTATTCTGAAAACTCGACGGTCATGATTGCGACCCACTTGATTTCAGACATCGAAACGATTCTTGACGAAGTCATTGTTATTAATCAGGGCAACATTGCCTTGCAAGATAGCGTCGACGGCATACGCGAAAACCGCGGACAGTCAGTTGACCAGATGTTTAGGGAGGTGTTTTCACATGTTAGCCAAGCTGCTTAAACATGAGTTGTGGGCGACAGGACGCACCTTGCTGCCTCTGTACGGCGTCGTATTGATCTTCGGTGCGGTCACCGCGGTTACGGGCATGACAGCTACAACCCATAGTGGCGGGATGTTTCCCGTCCTGGTGATTGCCGGTCTGATATTTGCCTCTATTGCTGCCATTATTGTGACCTTTGCCGTTATCTGCATCCGCTTTTACCGTAACTTTCTAGGCGAAGAAGGCTACCTGAGCTTTACCCTGCCCGTGTCACGGGCAAGCCTGGTGTGCTCAAAGGTCACCGCTAGCTTCATCTGGTTTTTGGTGGCAATCCTGTCGATAGTTGCGGCCTGTGCCATGGCGATATCTGGCTGGGGACTGCTGTCACAGCTGGGAGCAAACTGGGGCTACATCGGCTCGACCCTTACGGGCATCGCGCGAAATATCGACCACGGCGGTCTGATTATGACGCTCAGCATTTTGGCCATACCGGTCACCATCGCCAGCATGATAGTGTCTGCCTACCTGTCGATGGCCCTGGGCCAGCTCGCCAGCAGCGCACGCATCCTGCTTTCGATTGTTGCTTTTGTGGGCATTATGATTGCCACCCAGATCATGATTACGGTCTGCATCGTGCTAGCCGTACTGATCATCGGTCCTGCTTCGCCCACGATGGTCGCCGCTGGCATGGGCACCATGTTGCCTACTTTGATTGCCGCCATCACCGTGGACCTGATTGTGATAGTTGCCGGCTTCTACGCAACGACCCACCTGCTGACCCGCCGCCTGAACCTGCTGTAAGAACAAAGATCCTTCGCTTCGCTCAGGAATGGGTTGGGGCGACAAGGAGGGGGCGGTGGGTGAGGCAATTCGGCGCACTCCGCAGTGCGCGTAAAATGGCGTAAGCCATGCGCGCGAGGACGCGACGAATGCTTTGGCCACTGCGACTTCTATGACTGGAATGGACGTACTCCGCCGCTGAATTAACAGCAGCTGGCAGAGTGCGTCCCTTTTTGTGCGTCTTTGTCATGTGCCGCTCGTGTGTGCCATGAGCAATCAGGCTCGAATTAAAGTAGAATAGTAAGGCTAATTTACCTTATCCGTATGAAGGAGATTTTTCCATGGCGCTAACCACGGAGGAAGTCCGCAAGATTGGACTGATTTCTCGCCTCGAGCTTTCTGACGCTGAAGTCGAGGGCTTGAAGGGCGAGCTTAATACGATACTCGACTATGTGGGTCAAATGCAGGAGCTAGACCTAGATGGTGTTGAGCCGACGACGCACTCGACGGCGCTGGCTGATAGCTTGCGCGGGGATGTTGCGGTGCCCAGTCTGTCGCAGGAAGCAGTGTTGATGAACGCGCCAGAGGCTCGCAATGGTGCCTTTATTGTGCCGCGCATCAAGGCGCCTGGTCAGAGTGAAGAGGGGAGTGCCTAAGATGTCTGAACAACTAACACAAATCCCCTTTATGCCGGCTGCTGACATTTCAGCCCTGGTAAAGAGCCGTGAGGTCAGCGCGCGCGAGGTCGCAAACACGATGCTTGATCGCATTGCGGCTGTTGACGGTGCCGTGTCTGCCTACAATGAGGTCACGCCTGAACTGGCACTGGCCGCAGCAGATGCCGTGGACGCAGCCCTGGCCGAAGGCGGTGACGCAGCTGTCGCGCTGGGCGAGCTTGCCGGTGTGCCTGTAGCCTTTAAGGACAATATGAACATGGTCGGTACGCACACGACCTGTTCTTCAAAGATGCTGGCTAACTTTCAGTCGCCTTATGACTGCACGGCGGTGCGTCGCATGCTTGATGCGGGTACGATTCCGCTGGGCAAGCTCAACATGGATGAGTTCGCCTTTGGCTCTTCAACAGAGACCTCTGCCGTTGGACGCACCTTTAACCCCTGGGACCTAGAACGCGTCCCCGGTGGCTCTTCAGGTGGTAGTGCTGCTGCCGTGTCTGCTGGTCTTGCAACCATTACCCTAGGCAGCGACACGGGTGGCTCGATCCGTCAGCCCGCTGCCTTTACCGGTACCGTGGGGCTCAAGCCCAGTTACGGGCGCGTTTCGCGCTATGGCTGCGTGGCCTTTGCCTCGAGCCTTGACCAGATCGGTCCTTTCAGCCACACCGTGCGCGACAATGCCCTGGCCTTTTCGGCCATTGCTGGCAAAGACCCACTTGATGCCACCAGCCTGAACCTGCCAGAAGACGACTTTGTGGCAGCCTGCGACGCGGGTGCGACGGGCGATATCAAGGGCATGCGCGTGGCCCTTGCCACTGACCTGCTAGAACAAGAAGGCCTTGACCCCCGCCTGAAAGCGGAAGTCCTGCAAGCCGCCGCGACCCTTGAAGCCGCCGGTGCTGAAATCGTAGAAACCACCCTACCTTCAACCAAATATGGCCTGCCTGCTTACTACGTCCTGGGACCTGCAGAAGCATCGAGCAATCTGGCACGCTTTGACGGCATCCGCTACGGCCACCGCGCCGATGACGCAGAAGACGTCCTGGACCTGTATATGCGCAGCCGCAAAGAGGGCTTTGGCCCCGAAGTCATCCGCCGCATCATGATTGGCACCCACGTGCTGTCAAGCGGCCACTATGACGCTTACTACACAAAGGCCCAAAAGGTCCGCACGGTTATCAAAAATGACTACGAAGCTGTGTTTGCCCGCGCAGACGTGCTGCTGACGCCTACGACGCCCGACCTACCCTTCAAGTTTGGGCAATACGACGACAATCCCACGGCCATGTACCTGGCAGACTACTACACGATACCGGTCAACATGGCAGGCATCGCCGGCATGTCCGTGCCCACGTCGCTGATTGAAGGCCTGCCCGCAAGCGTCCAGATTGTCGCCAATCACGGCCGCGAAGTCGACCTCTTCCGCGCCGGAGCCGCCCTGGAAGCCGCCAGCGCCTTCCCCTACGCCAGCGTCCCCGTTGCAAGCAGCGGACTCGTCTAGGTTTCAGAAGAAGACGAAAGCAGCAGCATGGCTGACGAAAACAACAAGACCATAGACCAAAAAGGTCCCGCTGATAAAGCAGGGGATAGCGCAGATCAAAAGCTGGCGGAGGGCGTCCAATCAAGCCCCTCGTCTTCTGCTACTGCCACTCTGGCCGCGCAAGAACACGCACGCGATGAGGCTTTGGCAGCTCACGAAGACGACGGCGACCTGGAGGGTCAGCTTGACGACCTGCGCGGCGAGCTGTCTTCACAGCTGCCAGGCCCGGAGCGCTTTTTGACCTTCGACCAGGCACTGGCAGGCAAGCGTGATGACTTCGATGAAGATGACCCCACGGCACCGGGACGTTTTCCCAACTCTCCGCGCTTTTTGCTGCGCTATGGTTTGATAGCCCTAATTGTTGCGGCAGTTCTGATTGCCGCCGTGATGCTCTTTGCGCGCGTCGATGTGCCCTACACCGTAGGCCGCAGCTCGATAGAGGCAAGCGAAGCCATCGCAGCTGCTGGCCTTAACTTTGAAATCTTTGAAGTCGAAGACGACCAGGTTGCCCCCGGTATTGTTATTTCTACGACACCGGCCGCGGGCGAGAGCGCTCTGCGTGGAACGACGGTCGTCATTCGGGTCTCGCAAGATGCCGGTCAGGTTGCCGTTCCTAGCCTAGGCGGTATGAGCCTTGATGAGGCTCAATCAGCACTGACGGCTGCGCGCCTGTCACCGCAGGTCATTCATACTTTTGATAACACGGTGCCCAAAGACTATGTGGTCGGCTTTTTGCCCGTGGCAGGAACGCCCGTACCAGCGGGCTCGACCGTCACCGTGCTGATAACGGCAGGCGTGCTCGACACCCCGCTTGATGTGCCGCGCGTCATTGGTCTTTCAGAAGACGCCGCCCGTGGCGTTTTGCGTGGTGCGGGCTTCAACCCAGTGTTTTTCTACGGATCAAGCACCCGGGGTGAAGTCGACCAGGTCATCGCACAGACCCCCGGTGAAGGAAATACCGTCGCCCCAGGCTCGCCCGTATTGGTCATGGTTTCAACGGGCAATTCAACTGCAGGCCTGCCCTTGCCAAACCTCGACGGGCAAACAGAAAACGCAGCAAAAACAGCGGTGCAATCCGCCGGCTTTGAGCCTGAAGCCTTTAGCATGGTCGACCTATCCGTCGCACCGGGTACGGTCATTTCTCAGATGCCCCCGGCCCAGGACGCCTTCATGCGTGCGGGCGAAAAGATGGGCTTCATCGTTTCGCGCGGTGAACTGAGCCAGTCAGAGGTCCCCAGCGTGCTGGGCCTTGACCGAGATGCGGCTCTGGACGCACTCCGCGAAGCAGGTTTTAACCCCCTGCTGGTCACCGACCCGCGCCTGCCGCTGGCAGACGAGGCCTCACCTGCGCTGGGCGGGCAGATTATCACGCAGCAATTTCCTGCGGGAGGCAGCAACTACTATGTGGGGCTGACCGTCCTGATTTTCCTCACGACACAAGAAGCGCAGGATGCGCATGACACGCAAGAATAGAAGCGAAAGGTAGCAAGATGCCCAAAGAACTCAAAGACGTGCTGCAAGACTGGGAAGCCGTTATCGGACTGGAAATCCATACTGAAATTACGACGGCGAACAGCAAAATGTTCTGCGGCTGCCCGGTAGAATTTGGCGGCGAGCCCAACACGCGCGTGTGTCCTACCTGCAGCGGCATGCCCGGCGCGCTACCCGTGCCCAATGAGGCTGCCATCGAATGGACCGTGCTTTCAGGCCTTGCGATTGGCTGCGACATCGCCCGCTGGAGCCAGTTCAGCCGCAAGAATTACTTCTATCCTGACATGCCTGCCAATTATCAGATCTCGCAGTTCGAGACCCCCTTTTGCTTTGATGGCGACGTCACGGTCGAGGTCGATGAAAAGTTCGACTGGCAGCGCTATGACCGCGAAACAGCGCCAAATGTCGAGGTCAACGCCGATGGCAAGGGCTACCACGCCCACATCGGCATCACCCGCATCCACCTGGAAGAAGACACCGGCAAGATGATTCACCTGGGCGGCGCAGACGGCCGCATCACTGGTGCCACGCAGTCGATGGTCGACTTCAATCGTGCCGGCACGCCCCTGATGGAGCTGGTTAGCGAACCCGACATTCGCACCCCCGAAGAAGCACGCCGCTTTGTCCATAAGCTGCGCAATATCTTTTTGACTCTGGGCGTTTCTGACTGCAATATGGAGGAAGGGTCCATGCGCTGCGATGCCAACGTCAGTGTGCGTCGCCGCGGCACCGAGCCCTTCGGTAC
>WRBW01000023.1 GCA_009784345.1 Coriobacteriia bacterium
AAAGCACCTCAGGCGGCAGGCGTGATTCACAGCGATTTCGAGCGCGGCTTCATCAAGGCCGAAGTCGTTTCTTTTGAGGACTATGTCGAATACGGGGGCGAAAAAGGTGCCCGTGATGTAGGCAAGCTGCGCCTTGAAGGTAAGGACTATGTGGTAAAAGATGGTGATGTTATGCATTTCAAATTCAACGTCTAAGGATATCGGATTTTCCGTGCTATAATCACCCCAGAAGAGGGTATGCTCTGTATGATTTGGGGAAGATTATGGCACATTTCGAGCACGATACTATCGTCAGTTCAGGCTCAGAAGAGCTCGAGGCACAGCTTGGTGAACAAGAAGACCTCCTGTTAGATGAAGAGCTCTCAGAAGAGGAAGAAAAGCCCCGCGGCAAGAAGGCAATTTACGCCCTGACGGGTGTCGGTGCCGTCGTGATGCTCTTTGCTGTCGTCGCGATGTTTTTTGCCCTGCAAACCTACGATGCCATGGATGATGCTGTGGCAGGCGAGGTCGCAGAGGCTCCGGCAGATGCCAGCCTTAATGCGGCAGGCGAAACCATCATCACAGAACCTCATGACATCGTTGTTGCCCGTCAGACTGACTACATTTTCTACAATGCCAACCTTGATGGCAGCATGACTGTGGTGGACCCCGTTGTGGCAGATCCCGTCGAGCTGATTCCCGAAGTCACCACGAATGCTCAGCCCACTGACGCTGCGGCACCCTTTGGCGAAAACTATCGCAATCTTTTAGGTATCGATGTGCTGGATGCGCAGGCGCAAGCCCAGCGTGCTGGCTACATCGTCCATCAGGTCTTCGTAGTCTGTCCTGACGTGGTCAGACGCGGAGCAGCCCCCCAGCGTCCCGGTGAGGTTATTGAAGTTCAAACCTACCGCATGCGTGGGGATGGCAAGCGCTATATGTTCTTGCACGTCAAGACGACTGAACCTATCGGAAACGCCCGTGCCGTACCCGATCTGCGCGGGGTACAGTGGCAGACGGCCCGCGACCGCCTGCGCGGTGTTGGACTCGGTCCGCGCTATGTCTATGAGCGCAACAGCGTTGACACCAAGGGTCGTGTGCTGTTCCAGGCACCTCAGGCGGGTAAGTATACGCCGAGGGGTTCGACCGTTATCATGGTCCTCGCCGATAACTAATCTGTGCGCCCCAGACACTCAATCTCTGCGTCGCCGAATCATTTTGTAAAGCTCACGTAGCTTAGTACGCTCCGCTTTCCAAAATAATTCGTCTCCTTGACCTTGAGCGCCTGGAACACACAGAGTGGGTGCGAGCAGCAGTGTTGCTGGTTGTCATCCCGCACTTGATGCGGGATCTCGGGTTTGACCTTAACCGCAATTCATAAAAAACATTGAGAAATGGCCTACGATGTAGGTCATTTTCTATTAAACTAGATAGACTTGATACCACCGTCGAAAGGGGCATTTTGTGGCACGCTTTGTCAATGAGCCATCACGTACATTCAACGAATATCTCCTGATTCCCAGCTTTTCTGACCGTGATTGCACGGCCACAAACGTCAGCCTGAAGACGCCCTTGGTGCGCCACGCCCTCGGCGCGGCTCCAGACTTGAGCCTTAACATTCCCCTGACCAGCGCCATCATGCAGTCTGTTTCAGGTGACGAAATGGCGGTTGCCCTAGCAAAGGAAGGCGGCCTATCCTTTATCTTTGGAGCACAATCCATCGAAGACCAGGCAGCCATGGTTGCAAAGGTCAAAGATCACAAGTCAGGCTTTGTGCGCTCAGACAGCAATATCAGGCCTGATGCCACACTTGCAGACATTCTCGAGATGAAAGAGCGTACCGGCCACTCCACGGTTGCCGTTACAGAAGATGGCACCGCAGACAGCAAGCTTGTGGGCATTGTCACCGGGCGTGATTACCGTGTCAGCCGTATGGACCTGGGCGACAAAGTCTCAAGCTTTATGACACCACGCGAAGACCTGATTCACGGTCATGACGGCATGACGATTTCAGAAGCCAACGACATGATCTGGGAGCACAAGCTTAACACCCTGCCGGTCCTCGACGCCGAAGACCGCCTGACACACTTTGTCTTTCGCAAAGACTACGACAACCATAAATCTAACCCTAACGCCGTCGTCGACGCAGATAAGAGCTACCTCGTCGGCGCAGGTATCAATACCCATGACTACCGCGAGCGCATTCCCGCACTGGTCGAGGCAGGTGTGGACGTACTCTGCATAGATTCTTCTGAAGGTCACACGGTGTGGCAGTCAGACACCATCGCCTTCGTGCGCGATAACTACGGTGACAGCGTGAAAATCGGTGCTGGTAACGTCGTCGACGCAGAAGGTTTTCGCTATCTTGCTGATGCTGGCGCAGACTTCGTCAAGGTTGGTATTGGTGGTGGCAGCATCTGTATCACCCGCGAGCAAAAGGGTATCGGTCGTGGTCAGGCAAGTGCCGTGATTGATGTGGCAAAGGCGCGCGACGACTATGCAAAAGAAAAGGGCATTTACGTCCCGCTGTGCTCTGACGGGGGCATCGTCTTTGACTATCACATGACCTTGGCGCTCGCCATGGGTGCGGATTTCCTGATGCTGGGTCGCTACTTTGCGCGCTTCGACGAAAGCCCCACGCCACGTATTAACTACAACGGCTCCTACGTGAAAGAATACTGGGGCGAGGGCAGCAACCGCGCCCGCAACTGGCAGCGCTATGCTGAAGACGGCGACGGTGGCGAAGTCAAGGCAAAGACGAAGCTCACCTTCGAAGAAGGCGTCGATTCCTACGTCCCTTACGCCGGTAGCCTGAAAGACAACGTGACGACCTCGCTTGCAAAGGTCAAGTCGACCATGGCAAACTGCGGCGTGCTCGACATCCCCAGCCTGCAATCAGACGCGAAGATGACCTTGGTGTCTGCAACGTCGATTGTTGAAGGTGGAGCTCACGACGTCATCTTGCGCAACCAGTCCCGCGACATGCGCTAAAAAGCGGAGGAGCACGCCCAGCGTCCCCCATTAATAGTCGTGGAGGGTAAAGCATTCAACGCGTCCTCGCGCGCTTGGCTTACGCCATTATGCGCGCGCTGCGGAGTGCGTCGAATTGCTTCACCCTTCACTCCACTGAAGTCACTGCGGCCTCCGAGCCGGGGTCTCGCTTTTGACCTTATTCGCTTTTGCGGAGGATCGTGTAGGCGTTCAGATTGCTGGTGCGCCCGTCTGCGTCGAAGCGGCTGATGAGCTCTGCGCGGTCTGCTACTGCTTCTAACAGTTCGTCGATTTCTTCCTGTGCAAAGCTGTGGCAGTAGCGATAGGCACCGTCACGCCCCTGCCAGCCCAAAAAGTAGTCGCCAACTTCTAAGGCCTCGTGGAGCCCTGCTGAAGCAAGCCCCTTTTTATCGTGGCTTGCTGCAAGATCGCGCAGGCCTTGCGCGTGGGTGATTTCAGCTTTGGCAGCCAGCTCTTCGCTGCGCAAAAACTGCCAGAACGATATGACTAGGTAGCCGCCAGACTTGGCCTTCTCTAGCATGAGGTCTATGACGGAGCGGCGCAGCTTTTGGCTGGGGATGTGGTGCATGAACCCAAAGCTGACGCTGAGGTCGCACGCGGGTGCATCTATGTGCTTTGACACATCCTGCAGGTCAGCCCCATCGACCATGAGTTGGCCCAGTACATCGAAATCCTGGAAGCGCTCGTCTCCAGCCATCTCGCTGCTGTTGTCGACACCGTAGTATTTTATGTTGAATTCTGGCAAAGCTTCTTCTAAGAAGGTCTCAAAGCGCTTATTGCCACAGGCAAGGTCGAGCACACTATAGGGTGTCGCCTGTGACGCAAATGCTCCGTCAGCTGCCAGAACCTCGACGCAGCGCTGCCAGCCCTGCCAAGGGGCTCCCCGCGTATCGGCAAAAGACACACCGTGCGCGCGGTAAAAGTGGTTGTTCAGCTGATGTAAAAATTTCTGCGTATGGGTATTCATAGGCTACAATTCTAGCCTATGGAAGAAATGCTGTTGCTGATAATCGATGAACTGCGCAAACATCAGGCTGGTGAGCCCAGTATTTTGGACAATTATCCGGATGCGGGCGATGATGTTATTTTTTCACGCCTCATTGATATTCTGGGCAAAGGCAGACCTGATGCCCAGGACTATTCAAAACAGGTCTTGTTGCCCTATTATCAGGAGGTCAAGCGTGACGATTACGCACGCTGGCAGTCTTGGAGCATCAACCCAAAGCTTGAGCGCAAGCTCTTGCGGGTGCTGCAAATCAAGCCACGGCGCACCCAGTCTGGCGTCGCAACCATAACGGTTATCACCAAGCCCTGGCGCTGCGCCAGCGACTGCCTCTACTGCCCTTGTGATATCCGCATGCCCAAAAGCTATTTGTCTGATGAGCCTGCCTGTCAGCGCGCAGAACGTAACTTTTTCGACCCCTACCTGCAGGTACAGTCGCGCCTCGCGGCCCTTGCGCGCATGGGACACGTCACCGACAAAGTCGAGATTATCGTACTGGGCGGCTCTTGGTGTGACTATCCGCGCGACTATCAGATTTGGTTTGTCAGCGAGCTCTTTCGCGCCTTGAATGACGGCGAAACTGGGCAGAAGCAAGCTGAAAGCCTGACACAGGCCTATCTGGACGCTGGCTTCACTGACGATAAAGAAGAGCTCGCCGCGCGTGCAAAGCCGGTGCAAGACCGTATCGACGCAGGAGATCTGAGCTTCAACCAAGCCCTGCAAGAACTCTACGGCTCGGACTACCTCGATTCTGCAGATGCTACGAACCTGCGGGCATTAGCGAAGAGGACAAGCCAATCAGAGCACTCCGCAGTGCGCGGAAAATGGCGCAAGCCCTGCGCGCGAGGACGCGATGATGGCTTGCCCTTGAGCAATCGTGCAGCTGGTGTGGACGCGCTCCGCCACCTTTATGAACTGCAAGAAATCAACGAAGGCTCGAAGCATCGCATGGTGGGCTTTACGGTCGAGACGCGCCCTGACTTGGTGCGCGCTGACACCCTAGAGCTGATGCGTCAGCTGGGGGTGACGCGGCTGCAGATTGGCATTCAGAGCCTTGACCAGCGGGTGCTGCAGATGAACCATCGCAAGACCAGTGACGCCGACATTCGTCATGCCTTTGCGCTGGCGCGCGTCTACGGCTTCAAAATTCACGGGCATTTCATGCAAAACCTCTATGGCTCGACGCTTGATGCTGACGCAGCAGAATACCAGGTTTTCATGAGCGACCCCGCCTACATTCCGGATGAGGTCAAGCTCTATCCCTGCTCCTTGGTCGCGGGGACAGGCCTTGTGGAGCACTACCGCGATGGCAGCTGGCAGCCCTACAGCGAGGATCAACTGACGGAACTGCTTGCGGCTGATACGGTCGCGACACCGCCCTGGGTCCGGATTTCGCGCATGATTCGCGACATCAGCTCGCATGACATTATGGCGGGCAGTAAGCGTACAAATCTGCGCCAAATGGTCGAGGCGCGTGTTGCTGCCACGGGGCGCGACATCGTCGAGATCCGCCACCGCGAGGTCAGTTCGCGCGAGGTCATCCACGACGAGCTAAGCCTTGACGACATCACCTATGAGACGACCGTTTCGACCGAGCACTTCCTGCAATGGGTGACACCTGTCGGTCGCATTGCGGGCTTTTTGCGCCTGTCGCTGCCGAAGCCTGCCCGCGAGGACTTTCTGCCAAAGTCTCTTGCTGGTGCTGATACACCTGGCGCGATGCCGTCTGTGCAGTCTGCCATGATTCGCGAAGTACATGTATATGGCAAGGTGGCGGCCATCAATAAAGCGGGGGAGAGCGCCCAGCACTTTGGGCTGGGGCGCCAGCTGATAGAGCAGGCTTGCACCATTGCTCGTGATGCAGGCTACCGTGATATTAAGGTGATTAGCTCTGTGGGGACGCGGCAGTATTATCGCAAGCTGGGCTTTGTTGACGTTGAGCTCTATCAGAACCGCAAGCTCTAAGCTTTTTCAAAAAAGCGAAACACCCTTTGCCTTGGGGGGTGCAAAGGGTGTTTCTGACAAGGTAGAAATGAAATGAATAGTTTAATTAATAGGCCTGTGCGCCTTCTGTTGCTGCTTTTGCGGCTACCGGCATCGCTGGCACGGCAGGCAGTTTCGAAGCGCTGGGTTTTGCAAAGGCCAGGGCAGGCTCCGGGGGCTGTTTGCCAAAGCGCCAGTAGAAGACAGCCACCGATGAGATTTTTGCGACCTCTATCAGGACACCCATGACGTTCCAGCGAAAGTCACCATAGAGGATGTTCAGCGGTGATTGCGTCAAAATGACGGCAAGAGCATAAATCACAACGGTAATGCGGACGGCATGCACACCGGGCATGTACTGTCCGATGACAAAACTCAGGGCCGCAACAAGTCCCAGGGCGTGAATCCAGCGCACCTGTTCAGGGACTTGTGTGACGGTGTAGACACCGGCAACGAGGGCAAAGACTATCATCAGCAGTAGAAAGTTGATGCCAAATTCCTTGCTTTTGGCAGTGTTACGCTTGAAGGTCTGCCAAAAGACGATGTTGCGCACCGTGCTGTAGGTAGCAGCGATGACCAGTGACATCTGGGTAGAAAGCCCTGTGGCCATGCCCATGCAGAAAAACATACCAATCCAAAAGAAACTGCCAATGCCCTGTGCCAGAAAGTACTTTGGCTTATCTTTAATTTGATACGACGCAAACTCAAAGACGATGGTGATGACACCAAAGAACTGTGCCAGAATAAACCAATTGCTCATGCTAATCTAATACCCTTTCCTATGCGGCTGCACTGACAGCCGGCAAACCATTGCCTGACATGCGTGCTTCGAGTGCTTCGTGACGGATACAGTAGGCGACAGCCAGGGCGCCAGGACCGGTATGCGTACCGATGGCAGCACCAACAGGCGTAATGTCATGGTCAAACTCCACCGCAAGGGCTTTTTCAAAGTTTGCCTTCAACTGCGCGGCTTCTTCTGCGCACAGAATGTGGCCAACGCTTAGCTCGACATCCTGCGCCTCTTCCTTCAGCGCAGCTTCGATGCCCTCTTCGAGCATCTTCAGAACCTTCTTGCGACCGCGCACGCTTTCAAGTTGCTCGATCGAGCCGTCAACCATGTGCAAAACAGGGCGCAGACCCAAAACGCCGCCAACCAGAGCCGTCGTAGATCCGACGCGGCCACCGCGCTTCAGGTAGTCCAGGGTGTCGAGGGTAAAGTAGGTCTTCGTGGTCTCTTTGACCGCTTCAGCCAGCTGGCTAGCACGCTGGGCATCGTAGCCTTTGTCGCGCATCTTGATGAGCTCTTTGATGATGAGCGCTTCGCCGACAGAGCCCGTCATGCTGTCAATCACGAAAATGCTGCGTTCAGGATAGTCGCTGGCGAGCATTTCAGCGGCAAGGTTCGCGCTGTTAAAGGTTCCCGAAGTCTTTGAAGAAATGGTCACCACGATGATGTCCTTGCCAGCTTCGAGCTGTGGCTGGTAGACCTCGATGAAGTCCTGGGGGCTGGGCTGTGAGGTCTTGGGAAAGACGGTCTTGTCTTCTTGCAGGCGGGCAAAATAGTCCGCATTGCTGATGCAGATACCCTCTTTCAAAAAGGTCTGCTCATCAAAAGTGAGGTAGAAGGGAACGACATCCACCCCGAGGGCCTTTGCCTGGTCTTGTGACCAGTCGCAACCACTGTCTGAAACTATGTGAAACATAAAAATCCTCTCCTTGTGGTGTGCTGGGTTTTTTTACCGCAGCGCAGCTCTTTTCTGTGCTGTGCGCACGGGTCTCCCTGACCCGCACTTTCGTACTAGATTGTTAAAAAATTTGAACTATAATAGCACAATTTCGGGCAGATGGTTAAAAAGTTTGAACTTTTATTTTTGCTGGGATACCTGCTAGGATAGGGGGCTATGATTACAAATTCACTCTTTGATACCGATATTTATGACAAGCATGAGGGCAAGAGCATCGACCTTTCAGAGCTTAATGATGCCCAGCGCGAAGCGGTGCTGTGTACTGATGGGCCGCTGCTCGTGCTCGCAGGTGCTGGCAGTGGCAAGACGCGCGTCTTGACCTACCGCATCGCACATCTGGTGGCAGACAAAGGGGTGGCACCTTGGCAGGTCCTGGCAATTACCTTTACCAACAAGGCTGCTGCAGAAATGCGCGAGCGCATTAGCAAGCAGTTAGGTGCTGCCGCACGAAGCATGTGGGTGTCGACCTATCACGCTGCCTGTGTGCGCATCCTGCGTGCTGAAGCAGAAGTCCTGGGCTACAAGCGTAGTTTTACTATCTATGACGATGATGATTCAAAGCGCCTGATTAAAGACGTCATGCGCGAACTCGAGGTCGACCCTCAGGTCTTTCCCATAAACAACATCCGCAACCGTATATCGACAGCGAAAAATGAGCTCAAGCTTCCTGGTGATCTGCCCGAGTTCGGTGCAGCACCGGTCGATCGCCATACCCGCGCCATTTATGCCCGTTATCAGCAGCGTCTCAAAGCTGCCAATGCCATGGATTTCGACGACCTGCTGTTTAATGTCGCGATTCTGTTTGAAAAACACACCGACGTCCTAGAGCGCTACCAGCAGCGTTTCCACTACATCCTGGTGGACGAATACCAGGACACGAACCATGCCCAGTATCTGATCACAAAGCTGCTGGCAGCAGGCCATCGCAACATCATGGTGGTGGGCGATGATGACCAGTCGATTTATTCCTGGCGCGGCGCCGACCTTTCAAACATCCTCGACTTCGAAAGCGACTACCCCGAAGCACGCACCATAAAACTTGAACAAAACTATCGCTCGACGGCAAACATTCTTGATGCTGCCAATGCCCTCGTGTCAAACAACAGCAGGCGCAAGGAAAAGCAACTGCGTACCGACAACGATGCCGGCGAACCCATTTCTGTCTATCTCGCAGCTAACGAACATGACGAAGCCCGCTACATTGCCGCAGAAATCGAGCGCATCGCACGCCGTGAAGCCCGCCGCTATGCAGACTTTGCCATCTTCTATCGCACCAATGCCCAAAGCCGCGTCATAGAAGACGCCCTGCTGCGCGCCGGTCTGGGCTACCGCATCGTCGGCGGCACCCGCTACTTTGACCGCACAGAGATCCGCGACGTGATGGGCTACCTGAAAGTCGTCACCAACCCCGACGATGACATTTCCCTCTTGCGCATCATTAACACGCCCCGCCGCGGCATCGGCAAGACCAGTATTTTGGCCGTGCAAGCCCTGGCCGCCCGCGAAAATATCAGTTTTGAGGCGGCCTTGCGCCAGGCTATTGATCCTGATGAGACAATCCTGAAGCTTTCGGCGCGGCGCGCCATCACCGCCTTTTTGAAGGCGCTTGACGACATGCGCTCTTATCGCGGCGAGCTTCACCGCATCATCGAGGCCATCATTAATGCCTCCGGCCTGCTGGCTCATTTCGAGGCGCAGATCACAGATGAGGCCGCTGGGCGAGCAGAAAACATCCGCGAATTCGTAAACGTCGCCGCTGAATTCGAAGCGACCCACTATGTCCGTGACACCCTCGATAATCTCGAGATGACGGATTCCCAAGCCAGCGCGGGGGAGTACGTCCAAACCAGCCTCACAGACGGCGCCCCTGCAGTTGATGCGGCTTCCGATGCCGCTCGCGATGACGATGGCACGGAAACGCTCTTTGCCTTTATGGAGTGGCTGGCACTGCGTTCAGACCTTGATGCACTCAGCGGTGTTACTGACACCGTCACCATGATGACGGTTCACACGGCAAAGGGGCTTGAGTACCCCGTCGTGCTGGTCGCCGGCATGGAAGAATCATTGTTCCCGCACGCCAATTCTATTTATGGCGCAGAGGGACTTGAAGAAGAGCGTCGCCTTGCCTATGTGGCGATTACGCGCGCAGAAGAGCGTCTGATTCTGACCCATGCCGCGGGACGTATGAACTTTGGTAGCTTTAACCAAAACCCACCCAGTCGCTTTCTGGCAGAGCTCCCAGCAGAGCTCTTAAGCGCCAAAGGCCTGGGATCAGATGGCTTCGAAGGGACCCGAGGCTGGGATAAGCGTGGCGACCGCCGCGGAGTATCAGGCCATGGATCAGGGTCTTACTCCTCCGCATCTTCAGGCCGCAGTGGCGGATCAGAAGCAGGTAGTGTCTCGCGCAGTGTCTACAGCGAGCCCGTTTTGCATGGCGGAGGCATGCCAAAGGCAAAGGAGTCACTTGCTGCGGGGGACCTGGTGCATCACAAGACTTTTGGCAAAGGCAAGGTGGTGACGGCGCAGGGTGACTCGGTGACGATTAATTTTGATAGCAGGGGCGTCAAAAAGCTTATGGCAAGCTTTGCCCCGCTGGTAAAGATAAAGTAATGCGGACTCTGGCATGAGATGCTTGTGACTTCGAGCACTCCGCAGTGCGCGGAAAATGGCGTAAGCCAAGCGCGCGAGGACGGAGAAGCGCAAGCGTCTCATGCCCTTATAGGATACTTGAGATACAATAAGTGGACTTGACGATTCACATGACAAAAGGGGAGATCATGACGAACATTTATGTATTTGGACATAAAAATCCTGATAACGACAGCATCGTGTCTGCAGCTGTCTACGCGGAATTTCTCAACTATGCAGCGGGCGACGACAGCGATGTGAACTATGTAGCCGCGCGCCTGGGCGATATCCCGCCAGAGACGCGCCATGTCTTCGAGCGTTTTGACGCGACGGACATGCTGCCTGAAATGCTGCCCGAACCAGCTCCCGGCGCAGAACCCCTGAAGGTCGTGCTGGTCGACCACAATGAATATGCCCAATCTGCCGACGGCATTCGCGACATGGAAATCGTCGAGGTTTTGGACCACCATCGCCTGGGCGGTATCGAGACGGCGGCTCCCATCAGCTTTATGTGCCTGCCCTACGGTTCGACCGCAACCCTCGTGACCATCCAGTATATGGATACCGAAGCCCCCATGCCTCACTGGGCTGCGGGCGTCTTGCTGTCAGCCGTGCTGACAGACACCGTCATCATGAAGTCTCCCACGACAACTGATGTCGACCGCGACATCATCGAACTTCTGGCAAGTGCCGTCGAAGTTGACCCGCAGGAATTTGGCCTCGAACTCTTCAAGGTTCGCAGCGAAGCGACCCCCTTCGAGCCTTCTGCCATCTTGCAAACCGACCTGAAAGAATATGACAAAGATGGCGCAAAAATTGCCATCGTGCAGTATGAAAGTGCGACCCTGGACCCCGTTGACGCCGCTCGCGACGTCATTGTTGAAGAAATGAACAAGCTCGCGGCAGAAAATGGCTGGGACCTCTTTGTCTTTATGGCGACCGACATCATCAAGGAGGGCAGCGAGCTCTTTGTCGCCGGCGATCTCGATTTGGCGCGCAAGGCCTTCGATGCTGACTTCGCCCCCGTCATGGCAGCTGACCCCTTCAAGGGTGCCAGCGCCTGGATGCCCGGGGTGCTTTCACGCAAGAAGCAGGTTGCCGCTGCCATCATGGATGCCTAAGAAAGCGGGGGAGAGCGTCCAGCATCCCTGATAATGCACGACTTTCGAAATGATTGTGGAACAATTATGGTATGCCGAATCGCTACTTGAAGTGTCGTGACGAGGCTGCTATTATTATTACACCTTGAGGAGACCTGTTGACTGTCCGAGCATACGCTCAATACGTTTCTTCATGGGAGAAGACCACCTTGGACGAGGGTGGTCTTTTCAATTTCTCGACCTTTTTGGACACGGCCAAAGCGTAGTACAATTCACTGCATGAATGATTTTACTTTTACTCTTGAGCATAGGGACGCATCAGGTGCCCGTGCTGCCACTCTTTCTACCCCTCACGGCGATGTTCAGACCCCGCTCTTTATGCCCGTGGGCACCAAGGCAACCGTCAAAGGGGTGCAAACTGACAAGCTTCCAGACCTCGGTGCACAGGTGGTGCTTGCCAATACCTATCACCTCGCCATGAGACCCGGACCGGAGCTTATTGCAGATGCGGGTGGTCTGCACCGCTTCATGAACTGGGACCGGACCATCCTGACAGACAGCGGTGGCTTTCAAGTCTTTTCGCTTGCTGATACGCGCAAAATCACCGACGAAGGCGTAACCTTTCAGTCCATCATCGATGGCTCGAAACATTTCTGGACGCCTGAAGAAAACATGCGCATTCAAAGCTTGCTGGGCGCTGACATCATCATGCAACTTGATGAGTGCCCGCCCTATCCTGCTGATAAGGCACATGTCGCAGAGGCTACCATGCGCAGTCTTGCCTGGGCTCAACGCTGCAAAGACGCGCACGCCGGTCTTGAAGACGTAAAAATGGCGGGTCCCATCAAAGTCGCTAGCGGCACTTATGATCCGACCCCACAAGCCCTCTTTGGCATTGTGCAAGGCGGGACCTTCGAAGACCTGCGACGCCAATCTGCGACAGCGCTGGCAGAAATGGATCTACCGGGCTATGGCATTGGTGGCTACAGCGTAGGTGAGCCTCATGAAGTCATGTTTGAATCCCTTGAAGCAACGACCAGTGTCATGCCGGCAGATAAGCCTCGCTACCTGATGGGGGTCGGTAACCCAACAACGCTGGTCCATGCTATTGCAGCAGGGGTAGATCTTTTTGACTGCGTGCTTCCAACGCGCACGGCACGTATGGGAACTGCCTTTTCTAGCCAGGGTCGCCTCAACCTGCGTAATGCGAAATTCGCCCGCGACTTTGGGCCGCTGGACGCACTCTGCCACTGTGATACCTGTCAAAACTACAGTCGAGCCTACATCCGGCACCTCATTGTGAATAAAGAAATGCTGGCATCGATTCTGTTATCACAGCATAATCTGCACTACTTGCTGGATTTGACGCGCCAGGCGCGCGCAGCAATTCAGGCGGGTGCCTATCAACAGTTCGTGAAACAGTGGGACGCGTCTGAAGCGGCTAATGACTACTAATGCTAAAATTTTGGGTTGTGAAGACTAAATTGACATTTAATAATCAGCAACTGCGCGCAGGCACGACCATCGCGCTGTTTTTCTTGATGGCAGCCTTGCTCGCCATCTTTGTTGTCGGCCCTGCAAGCCTGGGGGGTGCCGCAGATGACGGGCAGGTCACGGCGGCAGCCAGCGCTGCAGCAACAGCCGAAGACGAACTTGAATCCCAGCTGAGCCTCGAGGAGACCACTGACGTCACCTTAGAAGACGGCATCGGCAGCATCACAGAAGAGGGCCACAACCAGATAATCCTGCTGCTGGCGCCCTTCTTGCAGTGGGAAGATATTTCGCCCGAAAAGACGCCGCAGCTCTGGGCTGACCTCGAAGACGCTGCCATCGGCAACTTGAACGCCCGCAGTCGCGTAAAGGAAGCAGACGGGGCACCCTCGTTGGCAGAAGGTGCCTTGACGATCTCTGCGGGCACCTGGGCCTTGGTATCGCACGCAGCACTGCCTGCCTTTGAAGCAGACGATCTGGTCAATGGCACGCCGGTCAGCCTCGCCTATGGTCGTTACCTCGACGGCAGCATGGAGGGCTATCAGATTGCCTACCTCGGCCTGCCGCGCAATATGACCGCCAACAACCGCAATCCCTTTACCTTCATCCCCGGCACCCTAGGCAGCCTCATAGAAGAGGCCGGGGGTGCGACCGTAGCGCTGGGTAACTCTGACCTGGGGCATTCGACGGATGCCTCGCGCCTGTTGCGACCAGCTGCCATTGCTGCCATGAACGAAAAGGGCTTTGTGCGCTATGGCAATATCAATGAAACGGTTTTAACGCGCAGCCCTGATTCACCTTTCGGAGTACGTACCGACCTCGATTCAATGCGCGAGGGTCTGATAGATGCTCAAAGCAACTTGCCCGCGGGTAAGCCGGGTCTCGTCGTCATAGATCCCGGTGACAGCTACCGCGCGCGTATTTTCTCTCCTGAAGCATCAGCTGAAGTCTCACAGCGCCAATGGGATGAATCCCTGACAACGCTTGATACCTTGTACGGGGATGCAAAGGATATTTTCCCTGATGCCACCATCATTGTGGCTAGTCAGGCGACCAGATCGCTGTCGCTGAACCGCGAGGGCTTCGGTCCGATTGTCATTACAGGACCAGAGGTCGAGCCGGGACTGCTGATGTCAGATTCGACCCATCGTCAGGGACTGGTCATCGCAGGTGACATCACGACTACTATCCTGCGCATCATGGGGCTTGATATCCCCGTAAACGTCGTCGGCTGTGACATGTATGTCACTGACAACTTGCCACCACTCTATTCGCCACCTGACCGTGCGCTGTATCAAAGCTCACTTGCAGAGAGGCGCGATGTGCACCTCGACCTCCTGGTGAAAATGAGCGACACGGCTATGTCGATCGAGGCCACCCGTGTCAGCGTCATCACTACCTGCATCTGGATCACCGTCATCGTCCTTTTCGCGGGCGCACTGGTGGTGACTTTTGCCAACAAATATCTCTCGCGCATGCTGACGCGCATCGTCAAAATGATCCTCTATGCCCTTATTTTGGCCGTACTTTCAGGACCGGTGGCAAGCTGGCTCATGTTTCTAATATATCGCTGGCCAGCAACGCCGCAAGAAGCTATCACGCAATTTGCCCTGACGACGTTTGGCTTGTGGCTGGTGGCAGTCGCCCTGTGGATTTTTGATACCAGGCGCAAGAATGCCGCACGGATTTCGCGCCTGCCCATTATATTCCTCTCGGTCTTTACGACGCTCGTGATTGTCATCGACCAGCTGTTAGGAGCCCCCGCATCCTTTGCGAGCTTCTTTGGCTATTCGCCCATCGCAGCATTCCGTTTCTACGGCATCGGTAACGAAGGCGCAGCAATACTGATAGGTTCTGTCTTTGTCGCCATCGCCCTGATACTTGATTACGCACGCGAATCAGGCAAGCTCGCGCTCGAAAAACACCTGCGCATCTGGGGCATCCCCCTCATTGGTGTCATCATAACCTTTGTCGGTGCCGCCCCCGTACTGGGTGCCAGTAATGGGTTCACGCCTTTCTCCGTCACGGGCTTTGCCGTTATGTGGATACTGGCCAATAACCGCAAAATCGACTGGAAGGCCATAGGCGGCATTCTAGTCACCATCGCGGTCTTTGTCTTCTTTTTCATGGCGATTGACCGCTTTACCGCAGGTCAGACGCATATGATTCGCGCTGTTGATTCGGCAGCTCAGGGTGGCTTGATTGAAATCTGGAACATCATTGTGCGCAAGGCTCAGACCAGCCTGCGCGTCTTTAACGCCTCGACGCAGTTCTCCTTAAGTTTTGCGGCTGTGCTGGCTTATTTGATTTATATGAGAGTGCGTCCAGCCGGGGACTTCAAGAATCTGATTGCGGGCAATAAATACTACGGCGATGCTATTGCGGCTGTTTTGGCGGCAGGTGTTGCGGCCGTGCTGTCAAATGACTCGGGTATTGTGTTGCCGGCTTTGATGGTGCTGTGCCTGGCGTCTTCCATCGTGTGGTTGATGCTGGGGCCGGTGCGCGGTAAAGCTGCTGCATCTGAAGATGACGATGCTGCTGGCACAAAAGCACTGAGGGCTGGCGATTCATGATTGAGGCCCTTCAGATAGTCTTTGCTCTCATCGGCGGCTGGCTGGTGCCCTGGCTGGTAATGAGCTTCATCATGAAGCGGCGCTTTGCAAGCGGCAAGCAACAGACCACCAACTATGCGGGCAAGACGGTCAGCTATGGCCTTGCCTTGGTGTGGCCCGTGTGGGCACTGACTCTGCTTGCTTTTCTCGTGAAATCAGAATTCATTGTCGAGCTTCTGATACGCAACTTCGGTCCTGTGGTTGATCATCCGCTCGTGCTGGCACTGATACAGGTCTTTCAGGCCTATTCATTCAGCAACAGCTTTTTTGTTCTGGCGATTCCGCTGGTCTTATCTTGTTTCTTTTTTGGCTGGCTTGACGACCGTTTTGGGACACGCGGCGACGGTGGCTTCAAGGGTCACCTTAAGTCGCTTTTGCGCGGCAAGCTCACCACGGGCATGATCAAGGTGCTGGGTATCGGTGTAACAGCACTGGTCGTTGCCTTCTTTGCTGATGGCTTTCGCCTGACGGCTGCGAGTTTTGAGCGCATCACGGCCTTTGATGTGCTGTGGATATTCTTAGGGATGTGTGCCATTGCTCTTTCGGCAAATTTGATAAATCTCTTTGACCTACGCCCGGCACGCGCCAGCAAAATCTACCTGGCAGGTCTTATCGACACCTTTGTGGTAGTTATTTGTATCACCGCTATCGTTGGTTCAATCCTGGGCATGCTCAACATCTGGAACGACATCTTTCACCAGCTGACCTATGTAATCTGGGCTGCCGGCCCCATCTTTGCCATCTGGCGCTTTGATGCAGGCGAGCGCGCCATGCTGGGAGACGCAGGTGCCAACCCCGCAGGTGCTCTCATGGGCCTTTACGCCGTCATTGGTCTGTGGATTTTGCTGCCGCTCTACGTGGTTTTTGTCTTCATCTTTAACATGCTCAGCGAAAAGTTTTCTTTCTCTGAAATCATCGAAGCTGTCCCCCTGTTCAAAAAACTCGACGCCCTGGGACGCCCGAAAGTATAAGCACGCTATTTAACTGAATTCGCGTAAATGAGCTCGCGCGACCGCGAATCATGTGTTTGCGGACGCAGCTTCATGCCACCATGAAAAAAAGCCAGAGACCCTTGCAGGTCACTGGCTTCTTTGGCGGTCCGCGGACTGAAGTTCAATCAGGGGGGAAGATGCTCTAGTCCGCTGGCTATGATGTATGTCGTTCTTTAGTGAACGACCTCGTCTGTCGTCGTTTGTTCTTGCTGTTCGCTTTTCTTTTCACGCAGCTGCTGCTTTTCAGCATCGCTCAGGCTGCCACGACTTCTGTTTTCGCGCTGGCCTTCACCTTCGCCGCGTGAACCGCGACCTTCTGAAGATCCGCGGCTTTCGCTGCGACCTTCACTACGACGGTCGCCACGATTGTCAGATTCACGACCCTCGCTGCGTCCGCCCTGACGGCCTTCACGGCCAGCTTCTCCGCGTGAACCGCGACCCTCTGAAGATCCGCGACCTTCGTTGCGAGCTTCCATGTTGCGCTCGCTGCCACTGCGACCACCATGGCCACCGTGACCACCCATGAAGACCTTGCCGACAGCTACGCCGCCGCCAAATAACAGCAAGGCAGAGAGAGCTGCAGAAGCAATGAAGGCAGCTGTCTTACCCTTGGTATGGAATTTCTTATGCTCAGGCTCTGAGGCAGCTGTCATAGCGACCGTCTGTGGGGCAGGAGATTCTGCCACTACTTCTGTGACGGCAGGAGTCTCGACGCTGGTAGTTGTTTCGCTCGACTCGACCGCTTGCTCTTTCTTTTCTTTCTTTTTTGCCATCTTATAAATCCTTTCGGCTTGTGTACATCTCGTCTCGCTTTCACGGCAGCTCCTTGCTGCCGTGAAAGCAATAAAACTAGATTACGCTGCTGAAAGGATGCCTACATACCGCATGCGCAGTATCTTTGAAAGAAATGTCTCTGAAGCAACAAGAAAAGCGGCGAAGAACACCAAAATAAGATGCAGCAGCTATGAACCGGCGCGGACCAGACCGCTCTCGTAGGCCAGCACCACCAGTGCTGCACGGTCGTGTACATTGCACTTTGCCATGACGCGGTTCACATGGGTCTTTGCCGTAGCGACAGAAATATAGAGCTCGCTTGCTATTTCCTCATTCGAGAGCCCGCGCGCAACCAGCAGGAGGATCTCATGTTCACGCGGGGTCAGCGAATCGAGCAGCAACTTCAGGTACTCGCTCATCTCGCCAGACACGCCTACGCCAGGCTCTACCTCAGATATCTGACCCTCGTTAAAGCGCTCAATCAGCCGCTTTGTCACCGCAGGATCAAGCAAGGCCTCATCAGCAGCAATCGTGCGAAGCGCATCAGCAAGTGCACCCGGCTCGGCATCTTTCAGCAAGAAGCCCGCGGCACCTATTTTGAGCGCGCGGTAAACATATTCGTCCAGATCAAAAGTGGTCAAGATCAAAACGCGCACATCAGGCGCCAGCTCTCGCAGCTTTTCAGTTGCAGCAAGGCCGTCCAAAACAGGCATGCGGATGTCCATGACTACCACATCAGGCTCAAGTTCGCGCACCCGGGCCAGCGCCTCAAGGCCATTTTCCGCCTCGCCAACAACTTCAATATCGTCAGACGCATTCAAGATTGCCGCAAATCCGCTGCGCACGAGCTCCTGGTCATCAGCAATCACAACGCGCAGTGCCCCCGCATGAAGGGGTTCTATGTCGCAACGCGCGTCCCCGCTCGCCCTCAGTTCAAAGCTAGGCTTAAGCTCACTCATCTTAGCGGAATCCTCGCCTTCACCTTAAAGAGTCCATCGTCAGCTTCCGCACCCGCCTCAAAGCTTCCACCTAAGGCGCAGACCCTCTCGCGCATCCCCTCGATGCCGTGACCCGCGGCTCCCCCTGCAAGGATGCTTGAATGGACGCACTCCGCCGCGTTCTCAATACTCTTGACGCCATCGTTTTCAACATTAAGCTTAAGCTCGGTATCACTCACGCCCAGTTGCAGATGAACAAAGCTGGGTTTCACGCTATGGCGCAGCGCATTGGTCAGCGATTCCTGGATGATGCGGTAGGCAGCGACATCGACCGTCGTCGGCAGCGTGTCTATCGTGAAGCGGTCGCCGGCCTGACGGTTTTCATAACTGACGGGCAGACCTGCCGCGCTAAAGGACTGGAGGAGTGCGTCCAGATTCCGCAGGCTGACTTCAGGCGACAAAGGTACGTCGCTTTCAGCCCCGCCTTCGCGCAAGACGCTGACGGCGTGGCGTAGCTCGCCCAGCGACTGCTTTGCGGTATTGCGCAGGGCGGTGACGGACTGCTGGGCTTCAGCATTGTGGCCTGACTTGATCTGCGTTTCAGCGGCACCGGCTTGAACGATGACGGCAGCCAGCGAGTGCGCCGTAATGTCATGGAGCTCACGGGCAATGGCGAGCCGCTCTTGTTCTGTGCGACGGCGGGACTCCTCGGCACTGGCACGT
>WRBW01000024.1 GCA_009784345.1 Coriobacteriia bacterium
GCTCTATGTATAAAAATACGGTCGAATACTACCATCAAGCTAAAATTGCGTGGGAAAACGAATCGTGCCGGATCAAGAAAAACATGGCTCAGGTATACTGATGGATATTGTTCGCCCCAAAACGCTGAACACGGTCTCAGCCATTACCCTTCTTTCACTCGAAATGCAGACATGTTAGAATGATTTCGATAAGTAATTCCCCTTGCGGTGCTGCACCGGAAGGTGTTGAACTCTTTGAGAGTTAACCATGTCGCATGGGGTTTTATCTTTAGGCAAGTAATTCCTTCAGTGGTGTGGTACCGGAAAGGTTCCTCGATATAAGTCGCTGGAGGTTTTGCCCTAATCCCCCCATCTTCTACCCAAACAATTCTTCATCATACACAATCTTATCTCGAATCATGTTTTTGTAGTGATCAATACCTCTTTCACAATCCTGAAAGAGGCTCCAAGATACAAAGTCCACTGCCTGAAGCCCCTTTTCTTGGGAAGGCTTTCGCAAAACCACCTCCAAGTCTGCACCCAGCTTTTCTCCTGTAACGCTGAGCAGACTTAAAAAAGCTTCGTTGTAGTAGCGATTGGTATGCTTTGATGATGCGATAAACTTCAGCTTGCATCCAGAATTGTCTAATTCAGACATGACATTTTTCAAGAGCATATTTACGTAGAACGCATAAAGGACGTGTTCACGTTGCTCGCTTGCGAAAAACGCACTCTTTTTATCTATTCGCAATACGAATACTTTAATGTCTTTCTTGCTCAGACCTTCAAGCATCCGCCTCCTTGTTGAATCCTTTTCCGAAACTGCATGCAAGATGCCGCCCCTGTTCTTCTGGGAGCTTTTTCGCAGGGCATTGAAAGTGCTTGAAACAACCTTCTCGACAGGACGCTTACTTTCACACATGAGAAAGGTAACCAAAAACCACCGCGTCGTCTTAGATTTGGTGAAATCGAAACCCAAGTCTCCACTCTCGTCGAAAAAGATATGGTAGGTATTCATACTGTCACTCGAATTGCAGCGGCGACAAAACCTTCGGATAGGACCATGCGCTGATCAGCAATATGGTTTCTTAGGTGGCGGAGGGCGTCCATAGCAATTGATACTCCTATCGTCGAGCAGTGAAATGTTCTCGCCAAGTCACAGCTTGAGGCTGCCAATTAGATCACCCAAATGAAGGTTCTAAAACTGTAGCAACCACAGGTATTCATCTTAGCAGAGTATTGTTACGGTTTTTGTGACAATTTTGACACGAGCAGAAGCTCCCGTGGTGGAGTGCATCCATACCACCCGTTTCATCCCGAGCTCCGACACGTGATATCGTACTTGACCTTGAATTTCGGGCGCAGTGCGCCCGATACTGGTCCTGCGCGCGAGCGCAGGTGCATTGGGTTCGTCATTGCGGCCCCCGAGCCGCAATCTAATTGCTATTGAAGTGTTCGCTATCGCTCTGCCCATGACATTTACCTTTGGCAACTAAACAGCACTTTGCCAACGACTCGACTGCGGGTCGGAGCCCGCAGTGACGTAGGTGGACGTGACCTTGACCTTCGGGCGCAGTGCGCCCGATACTGGTCCTGGGGCGTAGCCCCAGGTGCATGGGGCTATTTGCGTTTGAATTGTTGGCGGTGGCGGGATTTGGCGTGGGTAGAGCCTTTGCGGGCACCGCTGCGCAGGCTGGTGATAATATCGTCTTCTTCGCTACCTTCGAGTTCTGTCCGCAGCTTGACAATCTGATCACGCAGTCGCGCGGCCTCTTCAAAGTCAAGCCCTGTTGCAGCAGCATGCATCTCTTCTTCCATGGCCGCCAGAATACGCATTCCTTCATCTTTGGGCAGCTTGGCCAGCTCTTTCACGGCTTCTTTGACGTCACTGGTTTCAGCTTCTCCATCCTGAATGAAGCTGGTGATATCTGCTACTGCGCGCCTGACGGTGTGAGGCTCGATACCGTGCTCGGCATTATAAGCCAGCTGAATTTCGCGGCGGCGATCCGTTTCCTCAATGGCCTTTTTCATCGAATCGGTGACGCGGTCAGCATACATCAGCACGCGCCCGCTGACATTACGTGCGGCACGTCCAATCGTCTGAATCAGCGAACGATGGTTGCGCAAAAAGCCCTCTTTGTCTGCGTCTAGAATCGCTACCAGTGACACTTCAGGCAGGTCGATGCCTTCGCGCAGCAAGTTAATCCCGACGACCACATCAATGGTGCCGCGACGCAGTTCACGCAGAATTTCAACCCGTTCAAAAGTGCCGATATCAGAGTGCAGATAGCGCACCTTTATACCTTGCTCGAACAGGTAGTCAGTCAAATCTTCTGCCATCTTTTTGGTCAGTGTCGTGACGAGCACGCGGTCGCCTGCCTCGATAACCTTCTTGATTTCATCCAGCAAATCATCTATCTGACCCTTGCTGGGGCGCACCTCGACCAAGGGGTCAACAAGCCCCGTGGGACGAATGATTTGCTCGACGACCGCATCAGAAATACTGAGTTCATAGTCGCCTGGGGTCGCTGACACATAGACAACCTGATTGATCTTGCCTTCGAATTCATCCTTGCGTAGCGGCCGGTTATCGAGCGCTGTTGGCAGGCGGAAGCCGTGTTCGACCAGCGTGAGCTTTCGACTACGGTCGCCTTCAAACATGCCCCTGATTTGCGGAACGGTCACATGGCTCTCATCGACTATCAATAAGTAGTCTTCCGGAAAATAATCCATCAGGGTCTGGGGCGGGTCGCCAGGACTGCGTCCATCCAGATGCATTGAATAGTTTTCAATGCCCGAGCAAAAGCCCATGGTCTCTATCATTTCGAGGTCATAGGCCGTACGCATCTTCAGACGCTGCTCTTCAAGTATCTTGTTGTCGGCACGAAACTCTGCCAGACGCTTATCCAAAGCGTCACGGATTTCTTTTACCGCGCGCTCAATCTTTTTGCGTTCGGTTACGTAGTGGCTCGCAGGCCAAATGGGTAGCTCACGATACTCGCGTAAGATCTCGCCCGTCAGTTTATCGACTTCTGTCAGACGTTCGACCTCATCGCCAAAGAGCTCCACGCGATAGGGATTGTCTGCATAGGGCGGAAAGATGTCAACGACGTCCCCGCGCACCCTAAAAGTACCGCGCTCTGGTGCAAAGTCATTGCGGTCATACTGAGTCTCTATGAGGTCTGCAATCAGCTGGTCGCGGTCGTACTGGGCGCCCTCCTCTAGGAAAACAGCCATGCCCGCATAATCCTGTGGCGAACCAATACCGTAGATGCAGGACACGCTTGCCACAATGACCGTGTCGCGGCGTGACAGTAGTGAGGCCGTTGCCGCATGGCGCAGCTTTTCGACCTCTTCGTTGATGCTCGAGTCCTTTTCGATGAAGGTATCGGTCTGGGGCACGTAGGCTTCGGGCTGATAGTAGTCGTAGTAGGAAACAAAATAGGACACAGCAGCATCAGGCATGAAGTCTTTCAGTTCTGCCGCAAGCTGTGCTGCAAGCGTCTTGTTAGGCGCCATGATGAGCGTGGGCCGCTGTGTCGCTTCGATGAGCTTTGCCATGGTGAAGGTCTTGCCGCTACCGGTGACTCCCAGCAGGGTTTGGGTATGAATGCCGGCATCGACCCCGGCAGCGAGCTCTGCGATGGCTTTGGGCTGGTCGCCTGAAGGCTCGAAAGGCGAATGCACAACAATGCGATTGTCGGCAAGGTCTGGGCCCTTGCTGCTATCTATGGTGGTGTGTTTTCTCATGCGGTGTCCTGATTCCCTCTATGACTGCCCTACAACTGTCCTGCGACTGTCCTGCTGCCAGCTAAAGAGGCGACTGCTCGAGGCACATCTGAACCTCGAGCCGCAGGTCAGCCAGACCGTGATCGTTTTGCAGCACAACGCTCGCATCCATTTCATAGGCACTGATGCGGGGCTGGCGATCCATACGGCGCAGGGCGTCCTCGAGGCTAAAGCCATCAGCGAGCCCGCGCTCGAGGCGCGTCTCTTTGTCTGAAACGACCGTCCACACGACGGCATCGACGTCGAACTGAAAGACCTCTGACATGTAGCTAGCTGGGAAGGGCATTTCAATAATGGGCAACTCCCCCACTTCAAGGGCATCAGCTATGAGCTCTTGTGCCCGTGCAATCGTAGGCGGATGCACCAATTTGTTCAGGCGCGCCGTCGAAGAGTCGTCGGCAAAGGCCAGTTCGGCAAGGGCTGCCCGGTCCAGGCTGGAATCGTCATTTAAGATGTGGTCGCCAAAGGCGGCAGCCAAATCGTCGCGCAGTCCCGTGTCATCATTGATGACTTCGCGCGAGACCTCATCTAAGGGGACAATACGAACCGCCCGGCCAGCACTGCGCAAGGTCGCGGCAAGAAAATTCGACACGGTCGTCTTGCCCGAGCCAAAAGGCCCCGTAATTACGACTATTTTTGAGCTTTTTTCCATAGAACTATTATAGGCAATTCCTTGCGCCGGACAGCAGATAGTGAGCTATAATTTATCTCTCTTTCCCCACGTTTCTAGGAGGTACTAGCTGTGACAAGTGAGCTCACAAAGATCTACAGCGGCAAGACCAAGGACGTTTTGACGGACCCCTCGACTGGTGACACCTACCTACTGTGCAAGGACAGTGCCACGGGCGAAAACGGTGTTTTTGACCCGGGGTTCAACACGGTTGGCGGCAGTGTTGAAGGCAAGGGCAAGCAGGGTCTGCGCATTAGTGCCTACTTTTTCGAGCTCATGGAAAAGGCGGGAATATCTACCCACTATTTGGGTTCAGATGTCGACGCAAGCCTGATGAAGGTGCGCAAGGTCGAGGTTCCGCCGCTTGAATTTATCATTCGCTATCAGGTCGCTGGCTCGATGATTCGCCGCTTTGACCTGCCAGCAGGCATGGTCTTCGACCCTCCCTACACCGAAGTCACGCTGAAAAATGACGAACAGGGCGACCCCCTGATTAGCGAGCGTCTGTGCATCCTGAAAGGCTTTCTTAAAGAGGGTGAGTTTGACCAGTGCATGGACGTCCTTGCTCGCACGGGTGCTGTCCTGCAACGCGAGCTCGCTGCGATAGATTTGACGCTGCTTGACTTCAAAGTCGAGCTGGGCTTTGACGAAGACCGTAAGATCTATGTCGTTGACGAAATCACGCCTGATATTTGGAGGGTACAGGATAGTAACGGTAATATCCCCGACCAGATTGCTTGCGCTACTCTTATTTTAGAGAGAATACCTGAAATCTAGGGCATTAGGACCTGTTTTATTCTGCCCTAGCGTATCTTTTGCTGGCTTTAACGCTGGCTTTGATGTTGGCTTTAGTGTTGGCTTGAATGTTGGCATTGATGGCGAGGGCAGGATAGAACATGGTTGATAAACCACAGGTTAATAGACCTCAGGTCGATAAACCACCGGCAGACCCACAAAACAATCGAGTCGCGACAGATCTGCGCGACCGCAGCGACAGGGGCGCAGACCATGAAGACCATGGAGTCCCACTGAAGAGCCAGGTTCAGTACCGCGACAACGATCCACGTCTGAAAATCGAAGAAACCCCGGTGCGCGACGTGCGTGGTCGTGCCCGTGCTAATGCGCAGGCCTTCCTGGAATCCTTTGGCGTTCCGCGCTGGCTGGTGGCAGGCGGGCTAACCTTCCTCATGCTGATACTGTGGGGGGTGGGCATCGCCGGTGGTCTGTATCTGTTCAACTGGAGCTCTGCCATATCTATTCCGCTGCTTTTGGCCGTCGTTGTTGCCGTTGTAGCTTTTCCCTTGGTGAAGTGGTTCGACAAACTGCATCTGCCGCGTATTATTTCTTCGATACTGGTTATTTTCCTGATACTGGGCCTAGGCTACGGTACGGTGCACGTCACCATCACCGGAGTCGTGAACCAGGCACCTGCCATTGGCAGACAGCTTTCAAGCGGTGCCACTGACCTAATGAACTACACCCGCGATGGCCTTATCAGCATCGGCCTACCAGAGCGCACCATCGATAGTTATGTCGAACAGGTATCTGACAGCATCTCGCAAATATTTACCGGTGCTGCTGATTCTGGCATCCTGGGGACTGACACATCTCCTGACCCCATTGACCCTGCAGACAACGGCAGTGTTACGGCGACCGCTACCGCCGCAGCTGGGACTGATACCAGTGCGCTGACTGACTATGCCGTCGGTGCCGGTGCCGGCACGGGCATCAACAACATCGGACAATCAATCATGCAGGGGGCAGGAACGATTGGGCGCCTGCTGACTGGCCTTGCCGGTGCGCTCTTTTCGACCTTCATCTTCCTAGTCTTCTTGTTCTACTTCTTGAATGATTTCGAACGCATCCGCGACTGGATAAGCGAGCGCATGTTTAAGGACAAACGCCTGGGCAAGAGCGTCATCAGCGACGTCACCTATTCGCTGTCAGGCTACTTCAGGGCGACTACCTTGACTGCCGTCATTGTGTCGATTTCAATCGGTATCCCCCTGTGGATCATGGGCGTCCCGCTGATCATCCCCATCATCATCGTCACAATTCTAACCACCTACGTACCCTTCCTGGGTGCGATGATTGCGAGCGCCTTTACCGTCCTGATTGCCCTTGCAGCAGGCGGGCTCTACTACGCGCTGATTGCCATCGTGGTCATGCTGATTGCAAATAATGTCTTGCAAACCTTTGTCAGCAACAAGCTGATGGGTGACTATCTAAACCTGCATCCGCTTGCGGTCCTTATCGCGACCCTGTTCGGTACGGTTGCCCTGGGCCTTTTGGGTGGAGCGCTGGGCGCCCCCTTCCTGGCCATTGGTATTGCTGTCTACCTTCGCGTGAAAAAGTATCACTCGGGTGAACTGACGGAAAAAGATCTGGAGGAGCGCGTCCATAAAAACGACGAGCTAAAGGCTTTGGCCGCCCCCTTCAAGAAGATATTTAAGCGGGCTTAGTTACTAATGATCGCTGCCACCAGGGCAGCAGATGTAGATGGCGCTGCCTCGATGATATTTTGTCGGGGCAGCGTTTTTTCTTTGAGCTCTGCTGTTGTGACAGGTCCTATGCTGTAGGTAGTACGCTTGCTTAAGTAGTCAATACCTGCCCCCTGCCCCTGTTGGGCATCAAGTATCTTGATGAAATTCTTCACCGTAGATGGTGAGGTAAAAACAATACTGCCTGCCTGACTGATCTCTGCGATGCTTTCTGCAGACGCTGTAGCGGTGACCGCCTGATAGACCGGCGCGACCGTGACCTCAAAGCCCAGTGCAGGTAATTCGTTTTCTAGGACATCGCGGGCTTCCAGTGCGCGCGGAATGAGGACTGCCCTACCCTCGCGTTGGGGCGCAGGTAGTTGTGCAAAGGCATCAACAAGGCCTTCGGCCTGAAAGTCGACCGCCATGAGCTCGGCTGTCATGTCGTATTTTTTGAGCGCTTCCGCCGTTGCAGGTCCTACCACGGCAATACGGGGAAAGACTTCCTGTTGAAAGAACTCATCCAGGGTCCCACGCAGCTCATGGTAGTAGTCAAAGAAGGCATCGACGGCGTTGGCACTGGTAAATATGACCCATGCGTAGGCTCCCAGATGTGTGATTGCTGACTCGATGATACTGGCATCCGGCGGCGGCGAAAGCGCAATCGTAGGAAAGACTATGACCTGAAAACCCGCAGACTCAAGCTGAGCTTTCATAGGCTCAGCTTGCGACGGCATCCTTGTCAGGACTATCGTTTTCTTATTGAGCGACATGCTCCCTTATGCAAGGAGGTCGGCTGCGGTGTGTGCTTCGCGAACGGCTGATAGCACGTCTTCTGCGCCCATCTCCGTAAGTTCTGCAACGACAGCTTCTCCCAGTGCGGTGGGGTCTTCGTGGCATCCGGTTTGCGAGACACGCAGGATGGTCGAACCGTCAACTGAGCCCACCATGGCGTCAAGGCGCAGGAGGTCATCACTGCCCTCTTCATAGCGGCAGTAGGCACCAATGGGTACCTGGCAGCCGCCCTGGAGGCGGTTCATAACGACGCGTTCTGCGGTGACGCAGGCCATCGTGACCGGGTCAGTGATAGCGTCGCACAGCGCGAGCATGAACTCATCGTCTTCGCGGATTTCGACGCCGACGGCGCCCTGGCCCACCGCTGAAATCATGATGTCTGTCGACAGGTAGGTTGTAATGCGGTCGCCCCAGCCCAGACGTCTGATGCCTGCAGCGGCAAGGATGACGGCGTCGAGTTCACCAGACTCTGCCTTGTGCATGCGCGTGTCGAGGTTGCCGCGCACGTCAACGATTTCGATGTCAGGTCTTTGGCTACGGATGTGGGCGATTCTGCGCAGACTGCTGGTGCCGACGCGTGCGCCTTCTGGGAGCTCGCGAAAGCCCAGGCCGGTGGCAGAAATCATGACGTCACGGGCATCCTCGCGAGGTGGGATGCCTGCGATGATGAGCGTTTCAGGAAGGTCAGTGGGTACATCTTTCATCGAGTGCACGCACAGATCGACGTCGCCTGCCAGCAGTTCGACTTCGAGCTCTTTGGTAAAGAGGCCTTTGCCGCCCACTTTTGCTAGGGGCACGTCGAGGATCTTATCACCGGTTGTCTTGATGGTTTTGATTTCGACAGGCAGATCACAGCGCTCTTCAATCAGTGACTTGATGTAGTTTGCTTGCCACAGGGCGAGCTGACTGCCACGTGTTCCGATGACCAGTTTTGTTCTATCCGTTGTAGGCAGTGTCATTTCTTCCTCTTTCTGTCTAATTTTCTCCGGCGCCGGTGGGTCGCTTGCCCAAAAGGCTGCGAATCAGGCGAAAGCCCTTGGTGGCGTCTTGCTCTTCTTCAAGTCCGTAAAGGTAGCGAGCAACCTCGACGGTAGCAACGCCGCGTCTACCCGTGTTGGCCTCGCGCAGCCTCTTCGTGGGTTCATGCAGCATCTTATTAACGATCGACTGCGTGAGCCTCTCGACCGTTTCGCGATCTTTGGGGCTCAAGTCCCCCAGGCGCTTGAAGGCACGCTCGAGTTCTGCACGGCGCAGCGCCTCTGCTTGCTCGCGCATGGCAGCTACGGTTGGCTCGACCTCCATGAGTTCAAGCCACTTTTCAAAGCGCGCTATTTCCTCGCGGATGATGATTTCAGCTTTGGCAGCTTCGACCATGCGCTCTGCCATGTTGGCTTCGATAATGCCGTCAAGGGCATCCACGTCGTAGACGTAGACATTACGAAAATCTGCAATGTCGGGGTCGATGTCACGCGGAACCGCAATGTCAAAGAAGAACAGGGGGTCACGACGGCGCGATACGATGTCTGCAAGACCCTCTTTCGTGATGACGTAATCTGTTGCTGCCGTCGCAGACACAACGATGTCGACATTGCGCAAAATCTCATAGCGATCCTCGAAAGGAACGGCGCGTCCCGTGAATTTTTTAGCCAGCTCTTCTGCACGGGCAAGGGTGCGGTTAGCCACGATGACTTCGCGGGCTCCGTTTGATTGCATGTGCTGCGCGGTAAGCTCACTCATTTCACCGGCACCTAAGAGCAGCACGCGGCGTCCATCGAGGCGCTCGAAAACACGCTTTGCAAGCTCGACGGCAGCGTAGGAAATAGAAACGGCAGAGCTGCCGATGTTCGTCTCTGTCCTGACACGCTTGCCTGTTTCAAAGCTCAGACGGAAGAGCTTGTTAAACACACGTGCGGTAGCGCCCTGTTCAAATGACAGATCGTAGGCATCTTTGAGCTGACCTAAGATCTGAGATTCGCCCACCACCATGGAGTCAAGCGATGATGCCACCTTGAACAGATGGTGCACCACGTCGCCTGCCGTCTCATAGTAGAGGTAATCTGCTACTTCGGGGCGCTGTGCGGTTCGGGGCAGATGGGACAGCACGATGTCATCAAAGAGCTGCACCACATCTACGTCGAGCTTTGTGACAAAGTAAAACTCGCTGCGATTGCAGGTAGAAACAACGACGGCTTCCAAAATTCGTTCGTCGGTGAGACAGCGTGCATAAATTTCACGCTGCTCATCTAAGGTCAGCGCAAGTGCTTCACGCACCTCTACGGGCGCCGTTTTGTGGCTAAGCCCAACGAGTGCTAGTTGCATGGTATCCAGGCTCCTGAGCTCGTGATAGAAGATAAAGAGCCCCCTCGGTTATATGCAAATTGTTCAGGCAAGCAGGCCGAGGGGGCCGATATGTCAAGCAGGGGCTGACCCTGCATGTGACCACTGTCAGTAGGTGCAACAGGTGCTGATGCACCTTTAGTTATGCTTATTGATGAGACAAGCTTCATGACTTCTGCTCCCTCACTTTACGCACGTCGCCATCGACGATGGCGAAAAAGATTTCAGGCAAAAGTCCCTTGAGCCTAAAGTAAAACTTTGATGTCGCACCAATGATGATGTAAAAATGTCTCTTTTCGATAGCGCGAGCGATTTTAGTCGCGACCACCCGTGGATCAAGGGCTGCAATCCCGCCTGCAATTTTTTCTGTTTCAGCAGGGCGGTTGGCACGCTCTGTCTCGAGTCCTGGTGTGAGGGTATCAGGAGGACAAACCACGCTGACATCTACCCCTAGGGGTTTAAGCTCGAAGCGCAGTGCTTCTGAAAAGCCCATGACGGCAAACTTTGCGGCAGAATAGCCAGTATAGCCATAAATGCCTAAATAACCTGCGACAGAAGCAATATTGACGATGTGGCCACTGCCCGCCTCTACCATGGCAGGTGCCACAGCACGGCACACATTGATCGTGCCCTCAAGATCGATACGCAGGTTGTCGGCGAAATAGTCAGGGTCCATTTCCAGAAAACGTCCCACGTTGACAACGCCCGCTGCATTAATCACAAGGCTCGGAACGCTGTCTGGGGTGGAGGTTTGGACGCGCTCCGCCAGTTTTTCATTCACCGCAGCCGCGTCAGCCACATCAAGAGATATCGTCGATACCAGCTGTGGCGCCTCAGCAAAGACTGCGTGAAGGCCACGCAGCTCTGTCGCCACCGCATCAAGCTTTTCGACATTGCGGGCAACGAGGATTAGCGCCCTGCCCTGAGCTGCATACAGGCGTGCAAGCTCAAGACCGATGCCGCTCGAGGCGCCGGTGATGAGCACAGGGCGCATGGCTGCGCCGTTCTGTTGCTGCGTGGCTGCCATCTTAGTTGAAGGCTCCAAAGACGTGGAAGCCCGATGGTAGGGCGCGAGCAAGCACCATCAGTACGATAATCAAGACCGCACCGAAAAGTACCATGCGTGCAATCATGATGGTGTCGGTTTTTGCGCGGTAATACAGGAAGAGCACCAGGGAAAAGACAATCAAGATGGCGCCTGAAATCATGATGCGGATGTCAACAAACCACCCTTGCGCATCGACGACGATGGCGCGGGTCACGCCCAGGATTTGACCGGCAAAATAGATGGGCAGGCCAATAGAGAGCACGCGCACCCAGAGCTTTTCAATATTGGCAAGCGGCGGAAAGCTCTTCAGGAAGGCAGGAGGATTTTTGCTGCGCAGAGCGCTCGACTGATAGATGTAGAGGCCTGCGGCGATACTACCCACCAACATGAAGGCGTTGCCAAAGGTTATCAGCAAGACGTGGTAGCCAATCATGGCAGAGTCCATCTGTGCCGTAACCAGTTCAGGGTAGGGTGCGAGCTGACCAGAAGCTGGAGCTATAATCTGTGCCACAAAGAGCAAAAAGGCACCAGCTGGCACCAGTGCCACGCCGTAGCGATGAAAGCGCATGATGTGACCCAGCACAAAGTAAATGAGCACCAGCGCCCAGGCTAGTAACACCAGAGCGTTTGAGCCATTCAGCAGGGTACCGCTGTGATGGATGGATGACAGGCCGATAGATGCCGTCAACATCACCCAGGACAGGGCTGTGATGATACGTGCAAAGGGGCGTGAGGTGGGTCGTCTGCGCACAATTTCAAGCGCGTAGATAAACGACGCCATCAAAAGCCCGGTGAAGGCTGCCCAGTATGAATATGTCGCAAGCTGATCCAACATAATCACATCCTCGATTCTTATTTCTTATGTCCCGCTTTTGCGTCGACTAAGTCTTGCAGCTCTTGCATCTTGTCATCGACCTTGATCATGCGAGCCATGATGACGATGCTAAAAGCAATGACGGCTACCCACAAAACGGCAAAGACAACAACCCAAATGAGGGCATGGGGCATGGCATAGGTGTAGAGCTCTTGCATGCTGGGGCAAATGAAGTTAGGCATTGCGGGCCTCCTCTTTAACAGCTGTAGCTGCGTCTGCACCCTTGCCAATCGACTGAGCCGTCTCTTTCAGCAGGCCTGCCTCTTTGTCAATCTTTGTCATACGCAGGACAATCATGACGACATAGGCTGCCAGACCCAGCAAAATAATGGCATAGGCCCAAAAGACATAAGGGGCGTCATGCAAGGCTAATCTATAGAGTGCGTCCATCCTTAAGCCTCCTTGTTTTCTGTTTTATCAGTAGCGGTACCCAACACAGCTGCAGCTGAATACTGCTGCATCAGATCTGCGTGACCGACCTGCTTATGCGAATCAGACAGTGCATCCTCGAGGTCTTCTTTAATGACCTCAAGCTGCATACGTTTCTTTTCTTCTGCCACGCGCAGGGTGTAGATCGCATAGCCTAGCATCGACATACCAAAGATGCAGACAATGAAGGGTAACAGGTTAGAAGGATCCATACCGGTGTTCAGCGCGTCAGCTGGGTGTGCCTGCGGAATGGTGTGCTGGGTCAGACGCGTAAAGGCGTATGAGAAGGGCACAATCAACCAGGCAAGCAGGGTAAAGACGGCACCATAGGTGGCCTTCTTTTCTTCACCATCAACGGATCTGCGCAGCACAAAGTAGGCCACAACAAACATCAACATAACCGTATAAGTAACCAGACGCGGTTCAGACAGCAGCTTTCCTGCCATCTCCCCCCAACTGTTCACCCAGGCCGCTCGCGTCCACATAGAGCCTGAAATCATCGTACCCAGGGTAAAGATGAGCGTGGTCTCCATACCGATGCGGCTGCGCAGGTCAGATTTGGGGTTGCGGGTCTTCAAGAAAATAGCCGCAAAGATTGCTGACAAGGTAAACATCATCAGCGACAACCAGGCCACGGGGACATGGAAGTAGAAAATCTTTTGGCTAAACCAAGGGTTCAGATAGTTCACCGTACCATCAGGTGGCTGAGGCTGGAATTCGGGCGTAGCCAGCGGAATGCGCGTTTCTGGATTGGTTTGGAAGGTCGGCAGGTTAACGGTAAAGTCATGGTACTGCATGTTGGCCGTTGTAAAGGCCATCACAAAGGCTACCGTTGTCAGAATACCACCCAGTATCGCCAGCACGATGGCAATCTTGAGCTCCTGACCCTGCGAAATATTACGCAACTTCGACAGAAAATCCGACATGCGAATCATCACACTCCTAAGATGAAGTCGTACAATACAAAGGCTGCAGCGATAACCACAGCATTATAGATAGCAGCACCCGCGATATTCATCCAAAACACAGATTCAAAGCCAACGGCACCACCAATGACGGCATTCAGCGCCGCAACCAGTACCAGCAGCAGCGGATACATCACGGGAATAAACAACACGGCCAGAATAAAATCGCGACCCTTTGAGTTCACCGAAATCGTCGCAAGAAGCGTTCCTACACCGGCAACACCAATCGAGCCAATCGTCAGCCCCAGCGCAATCATCCACCAGGGACCAGGGACAATCTCCCCCAATTGCACGGGCAGCGAACCTGACACATACATAATGTAGAACACCGGCACGACGACTATCTGCACAATCAGCAGGAATAAAAGATTCGTCGTCGCCTTAGCCAGAAATATAATCGGCCTATCAATCGGTGCCAGCAACAGGGCTTCGAGTTGCCCCTGATCGTGTTCGTGAATCATGCTTCGGTTAAGCCCCAGCATCGAGGTAAAGACAATCATCAGCAGCAGCAGACCCGCAGCAATACGGGTCACATCGAAATCGAGCCCCGTTTGCGACAGCGCGATGTAGTAAATCACCAGCACCAGCATGCCGTAAAGACCCATCGAGGTAACCATCTCGCGAGTACGCAGCTCCTGGGCGATATCTTTTCTCAAGATGGCCTTGTACTGACGCCAGCTTGAAATATTTGGAAGGACGGGGTGGAGTGCGTCCAAACCAGTCGCTTTAAGCGCAGGCATTTACGATACCCCCAATCCAACGACCTTGCGGTAGAGGCCTCGAAAGGCTTCCTTTTCGATATTATCTGTTTTGTCATAGAGGACAATCTGCCCGCGTGACAAAATCAGGGCATGGCTTGCAAGCTCAAGACCCTTGTCCAGGTCATGACTGACCATGACAAAGGTATGATTGCCGCGAATGTTTGCGATAAGCGAATCGAGGATTTCAGAGGCATGAGGGTCAAGACCCGAATAGGGCTCATCTAAAAACAGCACTTCTGGCTTTGGCAGGAGTGCACGGGCTATGGACATGCGCTGCGTCATGCCGCGGCTAAAGCCCCGTACGACGTCGTAGCGACGATGCTTCAGCTCGACGGCTTCAAAGAGCTCATCGATGCGCTCTTCAGGATTAGGGATGCAGTAGAGATCTGCAAAGAAACGCAGGTTTTCTTCTGCTGACAAGTCAGGATACAGCAGGGGGTTATGTGAAATGATACCCAACCTGCGACGTAGCTCGTCAGCCTGTGTCTTGACATCAAAACCTGCCACTGAAGCGCTGCCCTTGCCCGTGATGGGCAAAAGCGTCGACAGCACTTTCAGCAGCGTCGTTTTCCCGGCGCCGTTGGGGCCAAAAATTGACAGAAAGGCCTTTTCTGGCAGCTCGAAGCTGACATCATCAACGGCCTTGCGAGGGCCGAAGCTGCGCGACACCCCCCGCGCAATGATTGCGGGGGTATCGCTTGCAGCCTCGGCTTGATTGTTGTTATGGACGTACTCCGCCATGGTGTGGAGGCAGCCTTATCTTTTTGCCTTAGGCTTGGCAGATTTGACTGGACCGCCGGCCTTAGGGCCTTTGCCGCCCGATCCACCAGCACCGCCGGCCTTTGCGCCTGCAGCTAGTGCGGGCTTAGGCTTTGGCTTTGGCCATGCAGCTAGCGCATTACCGACCAGCAGCAGACCTGAACCAATCCACATAATCCAGATGAGCGGATTAATCATAATGGTGACAGGAATCGTGTCTTCGATTTCTGCGTTACCAAAGGTCAGGAAGATGTCGCGCAGAGGCTCTGATTTTACCGAGGCGTTAATACGGTTCATCTCGCGGATGGGGTCGTAGTAGCGCGTAGGCTCGATATAGCCAATTTGCTGACCGTCACGGTAGACCGAGAAGATCGCGGTTTCTTTCAGCTCCTGATTATCGTGGTCATAGACCGTTTCTTGCTTGAAGTCTTGCAGGGTAAAGCTGTAGTTAGAAATCGACACCGTGGCGCCCTCTTCAAGGGGTACCTCAAAGTGGTTCGACTGTACGTACATGATTGAGCCAACCAGACCAATGACAGTCAGACCGATGGCAAGGTGGGAAATGTAACCACCAGACTGTACGCGTGCCTTGACCAGAATGTTTCCAAAGGCCTTGAAGGCATTTTCCTGTGTTGCCTTCATGCGTGCCTTCGTACCGCGTACAAAGAGCGCCACATTGCTGACAACCAGCAAGCACGACAGATAGAAGGCCACCAGTGCGATGATGCTGTACAGAACCGGACCATACATGGTGAAGTTTTCAGCAGCTACAAAGTCTGGACTTGCTGCCATGATGGCATAGACCGGATGCAGCTGGTCCCACCAAATCCACACCAGTCCCGCAAAGGGCAGCAGGGCCCAGGCAGCAGGTGCCCACAGACGGCTAAAGAGCGTCTTGCCGTCAGTCTTGTTCCAGTTAAGCATGGGACAAACAGCAATCATTGCAATGTAGATGATACCGAGGAAACGTGCGATAACTTCGTACTGGCTGATCGCGTAGACACGGTCGACCGTTGCCTGTGCTGTTGTCATAAAGAGCAGAATCAGCGTCATCAAAGTCATCATGACGTTGTTGATGTAGTACATAGCATCTTTACCTGTCAGCGAATCAAAGTCGCTGTTGTTTTTCAGGTCGCTACGACGCCACAGGACACCGATGAACATAATGAGCATCGAGCCCAGCATAATGAAGAAGAACATATTGCGGGCAACCGCGTCTTCTGGGAAGGCGTGAACTGAATCGATAATACCTGAACGCACGATAAAGGTACCCATGACGACCATCGTGTAGGTCAAGGCAGCCAGCATCAGGGTCCATATCTTCATGTTCCCCTTGCGGCGATAGACCGTCATCGAGTGAATCAGGGCAAGACCGGCAAACCACGGTAGCATCGAGGCGTTTTCGACCGGGTCCCAGGCCCAAAAGCCACCCCAGCCCAAGACCACGTAGGCCCAAATAGCACCGACCCAAATACCGATACCCAACCAGTACCATGAAAAGACCGTTATGCGGTCGCAGGCCTTAACCCAGTCTGACGACAGGTTGCGCGTAATAATAGCACCCATACCGTAGGCAAAAGGAACCGCCAAACCGGCGTAACCCAAAAAGAGCGTCGGTGGATGCAAGACCATCGCCCAGTGCTGCAGCAGCGGATTCATACCAAAGCGTGTCGCCGCCCCCACCAGGTGACCGTCGACATACATATGCGCCGGAGTCTCCATAAAGGGTGCGTGACCCTTGGTCAAAACCATGAACGAGCTGAACAGCAAAATAAGCAGGTTCAAGAACATCAATGACATGGCGTGCAGACCGGTCTCATCACTTTGACGAGAGTTGCGGAATGCCAGATAACCAGCAAAGAGTGTCATCAACCATGCCCAGAAAAGCAGTGATCCTGCTTGTCCTGCCCAGATTGCAGAAATATCAAGCCAGAACTTCATGTCAAACAGGAAGAAAGCCCCGCTTGAAACATGTTTCGAATGGTTTTCTGCAATGTAGAGCATGCTGAAATCGCGTGTCACAAAGCCCACAAAAAGGACCATGCAGGCAATTGTCAGACCCAGCATCGAGGCCAGCGTAGCGTAATTACCACCACTGGAAAGCTTGTTGCCCAAAATGGTGGCAGACTTCTTTCCCTTACGCTTTTGCATGTAGCCGGCAATGTAGAGAACAACAGCAGCTGCCGCCCCTATCAGTCCCAGCCATAGGCCAAATTGACCAAGCAATATCATACGTTTCTCCTAACTAACCCACTTCTGTTATACACAAACGCTCCTTCCTGAACTTGACC
>WRBW01000025.1 GCA_009784345.1 Coriobacteriia bacterium
ACGCTGGGCGATCTGGCGCAGATGGACCTGCGTATGGCGCGCAGCATCTTTGGTAAGACGGCAGAAACGATGCTTGAGCGCGCAGCCGGCCTTGATGAGCGTCTGGTAAAAGAAGACGAACCGGTCAAATCAGTGTCAAATGAATACACCTTTAATCGAGACATTTCTACGGTCCAGGAAGTGCGTGACGCGCTGACTGACATCAGCGCACAGGTTGGGCGCCGTCTGCGCAAAAAGAACCTGCGCGGTCGCTGCGTGAGCCTTAAACTGCGTTGCTCCGACTTTACTACCCACAGTGCCAGTAAGACTTTTCACAATGGCATCGACAATGAGGTGCTGATTGCAAAGATAGCCTTCGAGCTTGCCTGCGGCATCTGGTCAGAGGGCACCCCCCTGCGCCTTTTAGGTGTCGGAGTATCGCACTTTGACGATGAGGCTGCGCAAATGTGTCTCTTTGGCGATGAGGCTTTGGTCGCAGATGACGCAGCTGCAGCTGCCGCCCCAGCAGTCAGCAGCGAACAGCGCGAAAAGCTGAGTTCGCGCGTCGATGATATCAAGGATAAGTTTGGCGAAGGCTCAGTGCTGTCAGGTCGCCAGCTCAAGCAAGCTGCAGAAGACAAGCCCTGGCGCGCCCGCTCCATCACCGGCGGCCCCAAACCCAGCGCCTAACCCCCCGTCATTGTAGGCGGTAGGTGAGTTTTGCGATGGGTGATTCCCAGACAGCTACTTCAGTCACCACAACACCCTCTGCCACAATGAGTTCTGTCAATGACTCAAAAATAACGCGCGCAAGGTTTTCTGCTGTGGGGCTTATCTTGTCAAAGGGCTCAATCTGATTCAGATGCTTATGGTCATAGCGGGCAAGCACCTGCTTTAAGTCCTTTTTCAGCAAGGCAAAGTCATAGACCATACCCAGCTCACACAGCTGTGATGACTCGACCGTGACTTCAATATCCCAGGTGTGACCATGCAAGTGCTGACACTCACCAGGATAGTCATACAGGTTATGTGCCGCATCAAAGTGATCTTTCACCGTCAGGGCATAGATGCCGACAGGCTTGCCTGTTACCGCCATGGCACAAGCCTCAGGACTTTGCACTTTGCTCTTTGTAGCAGCCTCCACCGAAGACCTCATTTCTGTTGGCTCATAGGCAGGTGCCTTATCTGCGACCAAATCGATACGCACCGCCTCAAAGACGCCCGTGTTGTCTGCAGCGTAGTCAAAAAGCGAGCAGGGCGCAACATAGGTTAAGGCCGGGCTGCCAACCTCATAACCCGCGTCCATAGCTTCATTTGCTAGCGCATCTGCATCCACGTTTTCTGCGCGGGGTACATGGACAAACTCACAAGACTCAAATTGCTTTGAAAGCTGCAGGGCATCCAAAAACAGTGGTCTCAAGGCGGCGTGCTTCACCCGGTATTGTCCTTGCAGCTGCTTTACCAAAAGCTCGCTGTCCGCGCGGACCTCGATGCGCTCGACCTTCAGGGTGCGGGCGTTTTCCAGGCCCCAGATAAGCGCCTTGTATTCTGCGACATTGTTGGTGGCCTCGCCAATCGGGGCTCCCCCATCGCAGATGCGCTCGCCTGCACGCCACAGAACAAAGCCGATGCCGGCATCGCCCGGGTTGCCGCGCGAGCCACCGTCGGTGAACAAAATATAGTCAGTCATAGCTTCCTTAGATTGTCGAAATTACGCAGTCGTCGCTACATTTGGTCTGCGAGGACGTCTTTACCAATCACCGGCAGGGGCTTCCACTCACCGGCAGAGGCGTTTTTCACACCGGCAACCAGCAGCGCAAAGGGGAAAATCCAAATCGCGCTAAGCAGTGCGTAAAACAGCTGGCCACTGCTGGGGGTGTGCAGATCGCCCAATAGGGGGTAAAGTCCCTGATACATCAGGGCACCCAGGGCGCCGCCGTTGGGGATGTAGGTGTTGAGGATAAATATCGTCATACCGTAGACGATGGTCAGGAAAAAGCAGGTTATCAGGAGGTTCATGCCTTGCTTGACGTGGAAGCGAATAAAGGCGGGCTTGTCCTTACCTTTATACAGGAGGGTCAAAGCAATCGGGATGAAGAAAACGACCAGCGGGAAATAGGCCATCAGCGCAAAGAGACGCTCGTAGGCATTGGGGTCGTATTTAACGATTTCTGGCTCTTTTTTGGCGCGGTAGATGTTTTCGCGGTCGTCCCAGTAATCCATCCAGGTCTTTTTCTTGCCCCAGGCTTTGGGAGCAGAGGCCTTCGGGCCAAAGTTTTCGCTACCCTGTTCCAGCTGAGCCTTTTCGCCTGCATCGAGAAAAGTGCTCACGATGGTAGCCTTGCGCTCGATATGGGGAACCTCTGCATGAGTTGAACTAAGGCGTTCGGGAGTCACTTCTTTTTTGTTTTCGGGCATAGGGCTTATCCTTTGTCCTTTGCGCGGCTACGGTCAATAGCTACCGCCTGGGTATCTATAAATTTATTATGGCGCAGTACGTAGAAAATATCTAGCACTAGCTGCAGGAATTCTGCTCTCTTTCGATTCTGTTGGCCTCCAGCAGTGGTCTGGGGCGCTTTGCCTCGAGGTGAGTCAAAACGCGCGCAGCACTGGTGTTGATAAAGGCATCAGCAGGAATACCACGCTCCAGTGCGTAGGCAAGCGCCGGCTGCACCTTACCAATGCCAGCACTAAAGTGAGCATCACTGTTGATGGAAAGGGTTGCGCCAGCAGCGTAGGCCTTTTCAGCAAAGTCAATTTCAAGCATCTTTGATTCCGCGCGGGCACCCAAGGGGTTTAGGGATGAATTATTCAGCTCCAAAATGACATTGTTCTCGATAGCTGCTGCAATGACAGCATCACTGTCGATGGGAAACTCACGCACATTCCCAGGGTGATTAAGCTGATCTACGTAAGGACTCTGCATGGCCTTAACCACAGCCGCCGTATTAGCATCGATATCACGATCATCAAAGCCCGTGGTTGGGTGAAAGCCAATCGTCACATAGTCGAGCCTCTGGGTAACGATGTCTGCCACATCAAGCCCCCACTGCGATTGATACAGCGTGCTGTCGGGAATAATATTTGCCTCGCAGCCCCGCAAGACGGTCAGCTCTTTGACCTCGCCGTCTGCCAGAGCGCGCGACACCAGTCCCGGCACATGGCTGAGGTTCCAAAAATACCAGTTATGCGCGCCCTGTGGCACGGCCGGTCCGTGGTCTGTCAGCGCAATGAGCTCCATGCCCTTCGCAAGCGCCGCCGCAATATTTTCCTCGACGGTCGAAAAGCCATGGCCTGAACCAATGGTGTGGACATGCAGATCCGCCTTGAAGGGGCTTGCATTGAGCTGTGACATGCTTACCTGTTCTTTCGTCTCGATCACGAGGCACTCGCCTGCTGGGCAAGCCACTGGTGGTAGGCGACAATAAAGTCATCCAAGTCGCCGTCCAGCACCGCATCAACATTACCGCGCTCATAATTAGTGCGCACATCTTTAACCATCTGATAGGGGTAGAGAACATAGTTGCGAATCTGGGAACCCCAGGCGATGTCAGTTTTTGGACCGCGGAGTGCGTCCATTTCTGCCGCCCTTTTTGCCTTTTCCTCTTCATAGAGTCGTGCTTTCAGAATCTTGAAGGCTGATTCCTTGTTTTGCAACTGTGATTTTTCGTTCTGGCACGACACGACTATGCCGGTTGGCTTGTGCGTAATGCGCACGGCACTGTCCGTCGTGTTGACGCTTTGACCCCCTGGACCGCTCGAGCGAAAGACGTCGATACGGATGTCTTCATCACGTATCTCAACCTCGATGTCGTCAGGCAGTACCGGCAAGATACTAACCCCTGCGAAGGTTGTTTGGCGTCGCTTTTTGATGTCAGTCGGACTAATGCGCACCAGACGATGCGTGCCGACTTCGCTACGCAAAAGACCAAAGGCGTTAGGTCCTGACAGGGTAAAGACCGCACGATCAAGACCGATGGCGTCACCCGCTGGTGCGTCATGTACCGTCAGCTTCCAGCCTTTGCGGTCAGCATATTTTTGGTACATGCGAAAGAGCATGCCCGTCCAGTCCTGTGCCTCAAGACCGCCCTGCCCCGGCGTGATAGTAACAATGGCGTCACCGGAATCGAACTCCCCATCAAACCAGGTTAGGATTTCGAGCTGCGCTATTTCTGCCGCGATGGCTTCAAGGCTTACCTCGACCTCACGCCACAACTCTTCGTCTTCGGCGTCAAGTGCCAGCTCATGAGCAACCTCGAGATCATCGAGGTCTGCGACCAGTTGCTCGTAACTTTCGATATTGTCACGGAGCGCAGAGGCCTTGCCCATGACAGACTGTGCTCGTACCTGATCATCCCAAAAGCCCGGAAGCGTGCTTTGCTCTTCGAGCGCTTTGAGCTCACCACGCTGCTCTGATGATGCAAGCTGGCCCGCCAGATAATTCTGACGAGCCCGCAAATCTGTTATTTCTGTTGACCTATTTTCGAGCATCTGTCCTAAAGACCTAGCTGTTCAGGCCGTGACATTTCTTATACTTTAGACCTGATCCGCAGGGACAGGGGTCATTGCGACCTACGGTTGCAAAGGGGTCTTCCTTGTCTTTGCGTACCGTTTTTACCTTACCACCACCAGCGGCACTGGCAGCAGCTTGAATGTCACCTGAAGATGGTCCCATGCCTGAAGTCGCAGCGGCGGCAGCTTGGGTCATAACGCCACCGGTTCCACCTGCCTCTTCTGGTGCAGAATAGCTGGCACCTTGCAAAAAGCCTGGTCCCTGATCCTGTGGCTGTACCACAACATTAATGTGCATCAAGGTTTTGACAAAGTCTTCGTCAATGGCCTGAACCAGTCCGATGAACATTTCGTAGGCATCATTTTTATACTCGACCTTAGGGTCTCTTTGACCCATGGCGCGCATTCCAATACCCTCTTTCAGGTAGTCCATTTCTTCCAGATGACTCATCCAGCGGGTATCCAGGATGCGCAGCATGACCTGACGCTCGAGATCACGCACGTTATCAGGACCTAACAGGTCTTCTTTTTCCTTAAACTTTGCGTGAGCAGCGTCTGTCAGGATCTGGACGCACTCCGAAGATTTCTTCGTATCAGTGATCGCGTTGCGTGTGTCGCCCGCGCGCATACCGGTGAAGTCCTGGAACCAACGGGTCAGGCCGTCGACATCCCAGGTCGCAGCATCAGATTTGTCGTCGCCGCAGTATTCCTTGACGCCCAGGCCAATCAGCTTGTCGGTCGCAAAGAGCACCTGGTCGTGAATGTCCTTTCCGTCGAGCACCTTGCTGCGTTCGGCGTAAATCACTTCACGTTGCTTGTTCATGACGTCGTCGTATTCCAGTACGTGCTTACGCGAGGCGAAGTTCATCAGCTCGACCTTGCGCTGCGAGCTCTCGACAGCTTTTGCAACGAGCTTTGCGCTAATAGGCATGTCGTCGGGCACGTCGGCACTTTCCATCATGCCGGCGATACGGTCCATTTTGTCGCCACCAAAGAGGCGCATCAGATCGTCTTCCAGTGATAGATAAAACTGTGACATTCCGGGGTCACCCTGACGTCCAGCACGACCACGCAGCTGATTGTCGATACGGCGTGCTTCGTGGCGCTCGGTACCAATGACGGCCAGACCGCCAGCTTCGATTACCTGGCGCTTTTCTTCTTCACACTGGGCACGGGCTGCCTTCAGGGCTGAATCGCGCTCTTCGTCGGTGGCCTCGAGGGGGTCGACACCAGCCTTGATCAGGTATTCGCCCACCAGACCTTCTGGATTACCACCCAGCAAGATGTCGGTACCACGACCAGCCATGTTGGTTGCAATCGTGACAGCACCGAGGCTACCAGCCTGCGCAATAATCAAGGCTTCCTTGTCGTGATATTTTGCATTCAAGATATTATGCTTGATGCCGCGCTTTTTCAGCAGGAATGACAGGTATTCCGAGTGCTCGATTGAAATCGTACCCAGTAGCACTGGCTGACCCTTTTTGTGGCATTCTGCAACAAGGTCTGCCACGGCATTGTATTTGGTCTCGACATTGCGATAGACCAGGTCGATGCGGTCTTCACGCACCATGGGCATGTTCGTTGGGATGACCATGACGGGTAGCTTGTAGATTTCGCGGAATTCTTTGTCTTCGGTGACAGCCGTACCGGTCATGCCAGAAAGCTTGTCATACATACGGAAGTAGTTTTGCAGCGTAATCGTTGCAAGCGTTTGGTTTTCTTCACGAATGCTGACGCGCTCTTTGGCTTCAATTGCCTGATGCAGACCGTCAGAATAGCGGCGGCCAACCATGGGGCGACCGGTGAACTCATCAACAATCAGGACTTCACCATCTTGCACCATGTAGTCAACATCGCGCTTGAACAAAAACTCTGCCTTCAGTGCCTGTTGCAAGTGATTTACGGCAGCGCCTGATGGATCCATGTAGATGTCATCGATGCTCAGCATGCGCTCGACCTTTGAAATACCAGATTCGGTTGGCGCACAGGTACGCTTTGCCTCATCCAGGTCAAAGTCCTTTTCGTTTTCAAGCTTTGCAACTGCTTTGGCAAAGTCTTTGTAGGTGCTTGCTGACTTTGCGCCCGCACCTGAAATAATCAGCGGCGTACGAGCCTCGTCAATAAGAATCGAGTCGACCTCGTCCACGATGGCAAAGTTATGACCACGCTGTACACGATCTTGCGAACGGGTAGCCATGTTGTCACGCAGGTAATCAAAACCAAACTCTGAGTTCGTACCATAGGTCACGTCAGCATCATAGGCAGGGCGACGCTCATCTGGTGGCATCTGGGCCACAATACAGCCGACCTCAAGACCCATGAACTTATAGAGGCGACCCATCCACTCGGCGTCGCGGCTGGCCAGATAGTCGTTAACCGTAACGACATGGACGCCCTTCTCCGCCAAAGCCTCGAGGTAAACAGCAGCCGTTGCCACCAGGGTCTTACCTTCACCCGTTTTCATTTCAGCAATCTTGCCGTCGTGCAGCACCATGGCACCAATCAGTTGCACGTCGTAGTGTCGCATGCCCAATGCGCGCTTTGAGCCTTCACGTACGGCTGCAAAGGCCTCGAGCATGACGTCATCGAGGGTTTCTCCGTCACGAACGCGCTGCTTGAGCTCTTCGGTTACTATCGGGAAGTCCTCGTCAGACAGGGCTTCATATTTTGACTCAAGCTCGTTGATTTTCTTGATTTTCTTTTCATATTCAGAGAGTGCCTTGCCTTCTCCAATAGAAAAAATAGACGCCAATAGCTTTGCCATGAATTATTCGCTTTCTTTTATTTAATGATTTTGAGGGGTTTTACCAACCTTGTATTTTAGCACAGACTGGTACTAAGGTGGCTGCAAGGATTGGTCTCAACTCTCAAGGGTGTGCGACCTCATCGTTTGTTTACGGGCTTGCAGCCACCATAGTAAGCGGGAGTCTTGCAAGGGGCGACCTAGGCGGCACCGCAGAGCAATTTTTGATGCAAGTCTCTGACCCTTCGACTGGGGTCAAGACCCAGCTCATCGCGCAAGTAGTGGCGACAGCTATGATAGCTGGCAATGGCGTCTTCACGACGTCCTGCTGCCGCATAAGCCTTCATGCTCAGGTAGTGCAGTTCTTCACTGGCACTGTCGCAGACACTGGCACGGTTCAGGTAGAAAAGGGCAGATTCGGGTTCGTCTGCGGCAAGGCACATGCCCGCTGCAAGCAATATGGATTCAAGAAATTGCCTCCGGTATTGTTCTCGCTCGAGATTGAGCCAGTCGTGAAAGCTGTCACCCGGCAATATATCGCCCCGGTAGACATCGGTCATACGCTTGACCATGCTCAGGCAGGCAGCTTTGTCGTTATCGTGCAGATAGTCCATGAGACGTGCATGCAGGGCCTCGAATTCTTTCACGTCTACATAGGTCGAGTCTGCCTTCAGGCTGCAGCGGCCTCCCCCGCTTTGAAATGATTCGTAGACGCGGTCTTTGTATTCACCCGATCTCTGTGGCAGAGCATTGGCGATTCTGCGGCGCATCTGGCACCAATTCACGCTAAAGGCATTGCTTACCTCTTGATAACTTGACCCCGGCCATAGTCTGTCCATCAAAAGCTCGCGCTGGCAATCATTTCCCAGGTTTAAGGCCAGGCTTATCAAAATACTGCGCGACTTACTGTTTCCCCAGCGCCTTATATCGAGCGGCTGACCGCCAGATCGCAACTCGAGTCCGCCAAATAACATGATCTCGAGGGGCTTTTTGTGACAGGGGACGACCTCTGGACTATCCTTGCAGATCACGAAGCGTTTTTTGAGCTTTTTCGATTCCGCATGGATGAGCTGCTTTTCTGCTTTGATGAAATGATTCTGAAAGTCTTCTGAATCAAGAAGATCGGTGAATTCTGTCGGCAAATGCTCGACCCCAAAGGCCTTGCACAGCAAGGGCAGTAAATTGTGGTGCGCATGACTGAGCAAGCACAGCGTGGTCAGGGCATGAGGTGAAAAGATCCTCTTTTTGTTATTTCGCAGGAAGCTACAGGCACGGCGTAGTCCGTAACTCTCGTAATGTAACAATGCTTTGCACAGAAGAAGGGTCGTAATAAGCGAGACGTTCAAGTCCGTACAAGTCAGCTCCTCCCCTTTGAAGTGCCTCTCGAGAAGCTTAGATGCTCGCTGCGTGCTGCCACGCTGGATAAGGCAAGATGCAAGCAGGATTTCTGCGTAGGGCATGAAGCCGCCCTTGCTGCAAGCTGAAGCGAGGTCCAGAAACTCTTCTGCCTTACGCTGAGCCTGCCTGTCTGCGCCGGCGCAGTGATAAATCCAACACTGTCGCCAAAACACCATCGCCCGCTCTTGCCTGCTCGAGGCGTCCCGCAAAGCCGCCGTATCAGCGTCTTGCGCCGCCATGAGCGCGAGCTCTCTTTCACCAGAAACCGTGAGCATGATGCCTCGCAAGAGGCTGAGCTCGAGATCCTGAACGGTGTCGAGTTGCGAAATCACTCCAATGACATCTTTTGCCAAATGCATCTTTCCCTGAGCTATGGCAGCTGTTGCAAGGGTTAGGCTGAGCTTTCTCTTGAGCTTTGAGGATTGGCTGCTGAGGCTTTTGTCGATGTCGAGCGTTGACCACAGCGGCATTATTTCTTCAAAGGCGCTCAGCGCGTCGCCATCGTGAAAATACTTAATACGGTAATAGTCTGACTTTGCTTCGATGATGTCTTTGAAGTTGTCCGCGCGCTGCAGGGCGTCATAAGCGTAGGCAAGCGCAGCTTTGATGTCTCCCTGTGACCACGCAAGGCGCGCGCCTAAGAGCATGTTGGCACTGCTGCTTATAGATGGGTCTTCTTCAAGAATCTCGCAGTACTCTTCCCAGACATCACGAGCACTTTTTATATTTGATAGTGCCATGTAGCACTTAACCTGCAAGAGAGCACGCTTTGCGGCTGTGGCAGGGTCATCACCTTTCGATCGACGTAAGATCTCGAGATAATCACAGGCTTGGTGATAGTAGTTTTCTTTGATGAGCATCTTTGCATGTCTGATGCTGTCCTCATGACTTTCAAGTAGTTGCATCGAGGTCAGTGGCGCGTGATAATCTGCCGCATCAAAAAGGGGTTCCATTCCCAGCGGTATGACATCGAGTGCAGGATCCTTGCTGTGATTAGCGTATTGATCAAGAAGCATCGAATTCATGGCTTCACCCTGCCCTGCCTGACCCCCATCAAACAATCCAGAAAAACTACCCTAATCTATATTGAGTTTATTTGCAAGTAAAAAAGACGCAATTGACAGAATTGTCAATTATTTCTACCTATGTTTTACTTGAGGTGATAAAATTGGCATTCAAATTCTCTGTTCACACAACGAAGTGAGGTATTAATGAAGCTCCACAAGAGCATACTGCTGGCAATCTCGCTGGCATTTGTCATGGCACTGGGTATTCCTGTCGTGCAGGCCGCTGTTCCTTTTATGCCTGAGGCGGCTGTCGCTGCAGCTAGTGACACTGCAACAGAAATAGAGGAAACCGTCGTCAACCTGGATGAAGCTGCGGCAGATTATGCTGGTCACGACCCTGCTGACATCTATCATGGCGAAGATCCTGAAGAGCTCGAACGCGAAAATGAGCCCCTTTGGTTTAACGGTGGCATGACCATTGTTGCCGCTATCTTTATTGGTGGAGCCATTTACTTCTTTTTCATTAAGCCTAGCAAGCGCGCTTAGCTAACACACAGAAACTACTTCGAGGAGATTAACATGTCAGATGAAGCAAAGAAAGCTATTGCGGATTTCAAGAAAAAAATGAAGGGTATTCCCGGTGAAGAATTTGATTCCTGGCCCCTTGAGGAGCAGCAGGCAAAGCTGACTCGCTGGAAAGTCGAATCAGACTATTACTACTATGACACCAAGGTCTTGATTACTGACCTTTACGACCTTCAAGGTCCCAAGCGTGTAGAGATTGACGAAGTCGAGCACACCACCGGCCCGAGCGACTTTATCTTCTACGAACTCAAGCCGCCAGCAGGCAAAGAGTAAAGATCACAAAGATTATCTTGAGAAACCCTCGCCCATCAGCGAGGGTTTTTTGTTGCCCACAACCAAAGTCTCTTCTGAAAAAAAATTCTCATCTATTTTGTTTTCTATATTGCAAGCCCGTTCCATTTTCGCTAGTATAGTTCCTTGCGCGCGGATGTAGCTCAGCTGGTAGAGCACGACCTTGCCAAGGTCGGGGTCGAGGGTTCGAGTCCCTTCATCCGCTCCATTTGAAATCAAGCCAGTTTATCTGGCTTTTTTTATCAAGAGTGTTTAGGTGGCGACGTGGCCAAGTGGTAAGGCAGAGGCCTGCAAAGCCTTTATTCGCCGGTTCAAATCCGGCCGTCGCCTCCACTGTTTTTACTCTCGACGAAATGTCGAGTCTCTTATGTGTCGGAGTGGCGGAACGGCAGACGCGCTAGGTTGAGGGCCTAGTGCCCGCAAGGGTGTGAGGGTTCAAATCCCTCCTCCGACACCATCTCATCTCATTACTAGCTTGGTTCATGGAGTGCAAAGCATCCGGCGCGGCTTCGCGCGCATGGCTTGCGCCATTATATGCGCGCTGTAGAGTGCGCCGAATTGCTTCACACTCCACTCTCTAAAGTGGGAGGGTTATCGTGGGGCTTGTGTGGATTGGCCCTGTGGGGATGTGGAGTACGTCCACACCTGCTGCTCGAAGCTGCAGGGCTGCGTAGTCAAAGCCATAGCCAATTTCTGCAACAGAGTGGGCATCAGACCCCAGGGTGAACCTGACGCCTTGTGACGCCAGCAGTTCCAAAAAGTCCTGTGCGGGATAGAGCTCGCGACAGGGTTTGCGCAAACCGCCTGTCGAGACCTCACACAAGACACCAGCTGCTGCTGCAGCTTCTGCTGCAGCCACATAATAGGGTCGCGGATCAGCAGGAAGATAGCCAAACTTTTTGGGCAAGTCGGGGTGCGCCATGACATCGTAAAGACCTGAGCGGACAGCCTTTATCCATTCTGTGAAGTAGAATTCCCAGACCTCATCGACATCTGAGCTCTCCCAGACATCGAGACGTGACGGATCGTCGTGAAACCAGTCATCAAGCATGTGCACACTACCCAAAACCACGTCCACGCCAGCAGCACGGGCGGCTTTTACCGAGGCGGCTGACCACTGCGGGTCACGGTTTAACCAGTCGGCTTCGCCTCCGATAATGAGCTGAGGTCTTGCCTCGCCGCGCTTGCAGGTATGGTCAAACTCCTCCGCTTTCGTACGCAGCGTTTCGACATAGGGCTCCAGATCGTCGGCATGCATGGAGACCTCTTGATGAGGGTCTATGGCAAGCGGCAGCGGCAGGTGCTCCGTGAAGATGGCAGCAGCAAGCCCGCTTTGCGCGATGCCAGCAAGCATTTCATCAAAGCTGTTTTGCGCGTGTCCGCTCATGTTGCTGTGTATGTGGCAGTCCGCATAGCGAGCAGCAGTCGCGGGACTGCTGGGACTGCTGGGTATCGTCGACACTAGAATCTGCCCCTCATCTCGAGGGCGACCTCATCGGGGCTGACCCCGAAGCGCTCGCAGACCAGCAAGAGGTGGTAAATCAAATCGACGGCTTCATAGCAGAGGTGATTTGAGTCAAGGTCTTTAGCGGCCATGACGACCTCCGTGGCTTCCTCGCCGATTTTTTTCAGGAGCGAGTCTGCGTCGCCCTGAAGCATTTTTGCCGTGTAGGAGCCTTCTGGTGCGCTCACGGCGCGTCGCGCGATGATGTCACAGAGTTCATCAATCGTTGCACCGAGGCTGGGTGTTTCTGACATGCGCTGTCCTTTCTTTTTTCTACAAGCTTACTGCTGCCGCGCAGGCGCGGTTAACTAGTTGAGTGTTCGGTAAAAGCAGCTGGGCTTTCCGGTGTGACAGGCGAGCTTGTCCCCGCCTTGTCTCACGAGGATGAGCAGCGTGTCAGCATCGCAGTCGTAGCGGACTGATTCGATGCTCTGGGTGTTGCCGCTTTCCTCGCCCTTTTGCCAGAGCCTGCCGCGTGAGCGTGACCAAAACCAGGTGTAGCCTGTCTGGAGACTGCGCTCGAGAGCCTCACGGTTCATCCAGGCAAGCATCAGGACGTCTTTTGTTTCGACGTCCTGAATGATTGCTGGCATGAGACCTTGTGCATTGAAGCTCAGCTGCTGAGGCTGCAGGTCATCGCGCTCGATATCAAGCATTAGAGGCTGACCTCACAACCCGCTGCGGCAAGAGCTTCTTTGACCTCGCGAATGCTGATTTCACCAAAGTGAAAGACACTTGCTGCTAAGACGCCTTGCGCGCCGCCCTCGACAACAGCTTCAACGAAGTCTTCAATAGTCCCGGCGCCGCCGCTTGCGGTCACCGGAATCGATACGGCATCTGCCACGGCACGGGTCAGAGGGATGTCATAGCCACCTTTTACCCCGTCGCAATCCATGCTGGTCAGCAAGATCTCGCCGGCACCGAGCTTTTCAGCCTCGCGTGCCCAGGCGATGGCGTCTACACCGGTGGCTTCACGCCCTCCAGAGATCACGACCTCCCAGCTGTCCTCTGCACCCGCTGGTTCTTCTTTCTTTTTGGCATCGATGGCAACGACCAGTGCGTCAGAGCCATATTTTTCTGATACTTGTGTAATGAGTTCAGGGTTACGGATGCCTGCAGAACCCAGTGAAATCTTATCTGCGCCTGCGTCTAAGACGGCACTCACGTCTTCAAGGGTCGCCATGCCTCCACCGACGATGAAGGGAATGGTGACGGCCTCGCGGCAGCTGCGCGCGAGATCTACCCGTGTGGCGCGGTTTTCAAAGGTCGCGCTAATGTCGAGAAAAACCAGTTCGTCGGCACCTTGCGCCTGATAGGCGGCAGCCATTTCGGCAGGGTTACCCACGTCTTGCAGGTCAATAAAATTGATTCCTTTGACGACGCGACCTTCGTTCATGTCCAAACAAGGTATTACTTTGATCATGCTAATCCCTCCACTGCTTTCTCTATACTCAGTGCGCCTTCATAGTAGGCGCGGCCAATAATAACTCCTTCAATGAGCTCAGGACCCAGCTCTTTTGCTGCCTCAATGTCTTTAAGGCTTGCGACTCCCCCACTGACGATAACGGGAAAGCCTGCGGCTGTGGCAACAGCTGCGTAGAGTTCAGGTTGAATCCCTGTTTGCATGCCGTCGCGGCTGATGTCGGTATAAACCAAATGTCGTAGCCCCAGCTGGGCCAGATCTGCTACGAGCTCTGGTGCTGGGATGCTGCTCATGTTCGTCCAGCCGTCAACGGCCACGATGCCATCGCGAGCATCTATCCCTGCAACCAGATTATCGCCACCAAAGCTTTCTACGGCTTCGCGGGCAAAGGCGGGGTCAAGGGCGAGCTTGCTGCCCACGACACAGCGCGTTACACCGGTGTCGAGTAAAGTCTGTATCGCCGCAAGCGTCCTCATACCACCGCCAACCTGTACCTTGAGCTGCGGTACCTGCTGGACAATCGCCGCGATACTTTCGGTGTTTGAGGGCTTGCCGCTGCGCGCAGCATTAAGGTCAACGACGTGTAGCCACCGGGCGCCCGCTTCATAGAAATCGCGGGCCTGCTGTACCGGGTCTTCATGGTAGACCGTCACGCGATGGTAGTCACCTTGCGCCAGTCTAACTACTTTTCCATCAAGCAGATCTATGGCAGGAAATATGTTCATCTTAGAGACTTCCTTTGGTTGAAGGTATACCGATAACTTTCGGGTCTATGCTCACAGCAAGGCGCAGTGCCCGTGCCGCAGCCTTAAAGGTGGCTTCAAGAATGTGATGCGTGTTTTTTCCCGCCAGCGATTCGAGGTGCATGGTCACGCCCGCCTTGCTGCAAAAGGCAATGAAAAACTCTTCGCACAGGGTCGTGTCAAAATTACCGATCATCTCGATAGGCACATCAACGCGGTAATGCAGCTGCCCGCGACCACTAATGTCAACGGCCGCAAATACCAGCGCTTCATCCATGGGTATCAGTACATCGCCAAAGCGTGTGATGCCAGCCTTGTCACCCAGTGCTTCAGCGAAAGCCTGCCCCAGTACGAGACCCACGTCTTCGACCGTGTGGTGGTCATCGACCTGAAGGTCACCTTCGCAGACTACATCGAGGTCAAAGCCTGCGTGACGGGCAAAGGCTGTCAGCATGTGGTCGAAAAAGCCACTACCGGTTTCAATCGAAATGATGCCTGTGCCATCGAGATTAAGCGACAGGGTGATGTCGGTTTCGCTGGTTTTGCGTTTCACGCTGGCTGTTCTGCTTGCTGTCACACGGGTCTCCTTCTGTTAGTACATTTGTTGCTAAAACATTAGTTGTCGTGCCTGCTAACTGCAGGTTCTAGCTGCCTCAAGAACCGCAGAAAAAGTCATCCGGTAAGTTCACGTAGGCGATAGATTCACGCAAGGCTGCTGTAAAGGCAATGTTTTCCTGACTGGTCCCCACCGTCACCCGCAGGCAATTGTCCAAACCTGGCGCATCCTTAAAATGCCGGATGCAGATGTCATGAACATATAAGAGCCTCTCCCAGACTTCGGCTGCCTTTTCTACCTGGAACAACAGGTAGTTTGCAGAAGAGGGCCATACTTTGACCCCTGCCATGTCTTGCAAGACATCGTAAAGCCAGTCACGCTCGCGCATGATATCTGCGCAAGCCTGGTCAAACTCCTCCTTATTATCAAGCAGTAGGGAGCCCACCATCTGAGAGAAACTGTTGACCGAATAGGGCATGCGAACGCGGGCAATCATCTCGATGATGGCAGGGCTTGCCATGAGGTAGCCCAGGCGCAGCCCCGCAAGGCTGTAGGCCTTCGAGAAAGTGCGTAAAATGACCAGATTGGGGTAGCGGTCAAGGTAGGGCAGCATGCTGGTGCCGCTAAACTCTGCGTAGGCTTCATCGACCACAAAGAGCGCGTCACTTGCTTCGATCAGGCGGCAGATATCGGCCACGGGCGTCACCTGCCCCGAGGGATTATTGGGGTTACACAGCAGGCAGATGCTGGGCTGTTGTGCCCGCAGCGTCTCGAGCGCCAAATCGATGTCGATGGCGTAGGTCTGCGGGTCACGCAGCAGGCTGATGACGGCCGTTTCAAAGGTTTGAGCGTAGATGCCATACATCGTGAAGGTCGGCATAAACTGCAGAATAGACCGCCCCTTTCCGCCCCAGGCAATCATCATGTCAAGCAGCAGCTCATCCCCGCCATTGCCGAGCAAAACCTGCTCTGGTTTCAGCTGGTAGTTGTCTGCGATCTGTGCCCGGAGATCTGTTGCCAACGGGTCAGGGTAGCGATTAAAGTCAAAGCCGCGCACCGCGCGTGCAATCTTGTCTCGCAGGCCCTCTGACAGGTTGTAGGGGCTTTCGTTTGCCGCCATGATGGTCTTGCCGGCAGGAAAGCTACCGCTATAGGGCTTCAGGTTTGCCAAAGGCGCGCGTGGCGAGCAAACACCTGGCAAGTCAAAGCCTGCAGATCTGTCCGCATTGCTGGGATTACTCACTCTGATCGGCCTCCTTGCCCTGGTCTTCTCGCAGCTGCGCCACACGCATGCGTACCGACTGCGCGTGTGCCCAAAGTTGCTCGGTATCAGCAAGCAAGGTGACGTCATCTGCTTCTGCAAGAAGCGCGTCCGCGCTGTAGGACAGCACGCTCGAGGTCTTCACGAAGTCATCGACGCCCAGCGGCGAATAAAAGCGCGCCGTGCCCTGGGTCGGCAGGGTGTGATTGGGGCCGGCACTGTAGTCCCCCACGGCCTCTGGCGTCCAGGGGCCCAGGAAAATGGCACCTGCATTGCTGATCTCTGACAGCAGCGACTGCGGGTCAGCCGTCAGCACCTCGAGGTGCTCCGGGGCAATGTAGTTGCTGGCAGCGAGGGCATCATCGAGCGTATCGCACAGAATCACGACACCGTTATCAGCAAGGGACGCCCGCGTAATGTCAGCGCGGCTTGACTGCGCAAGCAGGGTCGCAAGCTGAGCCTCGACCTTATCTGGCAGACTCGCATCGGTCGTGACCAGGTAACAGGCAGCCAGTGGGTCGTGTTCAGCCTGAGCCATCAAGTCGATGGCAACGTAGGCGGGGTTTGCCGTCTCATCGGCAAGCACGAGCACCTCTGAGGGGCCGGCAACCATGTCGATGCCAACCGTGCCCTGCACTAGCATCTTTGCCGCAGCAACGTAGGCATTACCCGGCCCGGTAATCTTATCAACGGCAGGAATCGATGCGGTCCCGTAGGCCAGTGCCGCAATGGCCTGAGCCCCGCCGACCTTGTAGATTTCATCAACGCCGGCGACATAGCAGGCAAGCATCGTGGAGTCCACCAGCGTCCCGTCAGCCTGCGGCGGCACCACAACAGCGATTTCTTGCACGCCTGCCACCAGCGCCTCAATCACATTCATCAGCACCGTCGACGGAAAGTCTGCACGCCACCCGGGCACGTCAATCCCCACCCTATCTAGAGGTGAGACCTGC
>WRBW01000026.1 GCA_009784345.1 Coriobacteriia bacterium
GAACAACAGCAGCTGCCGCCCCTATCAGTCCCAGCCATAGGCCAAATTGACCAAGCAATATCATACGTTTCTCCTAACTAACCCACTTCTGTTATACACAAACGCTCCTTCCTGAACTTGACCACCATCGCGGCGGAGTATGTCCATGAAAGGAGCGTTGTTCTTACTACTTACGAATCAACGATGTTTGCGACTACTTCGGCTTCGAAGGTGCCGTCAGCGTTGAGGTGACCGGTCAGTACCACGGCGGTGCCGTCAGTTACTGAATCTGCAAGGCCTCCGGTAAAGACCACCGGCAGTTCAATACTGGGGTCTTCAATGTCATTGACGACCAGGCGAATGTGTTCACCCGGTGCTGCAATGGAGCCGGCAACTACGCGAGCGCTGACACGAACGGGAATGTCGACCATGTCCATCTCGCTACTGGGATCTAACAATGCATAAACTGAAATCGCATTGTCAGAGGTCTCATACCTTGAAGGACAGACTGTAACCATTTGGTTCGACACAATGCTGTTGTCTGGTTGAACAACGCCCGTGATGATGGCACCCGTGCCGTCACCAAAGTTTGCAGGTGGGACGCCATTAAAGACGACGGCGACTTCTGCATTAGAATCAGTGTCTTCGTTAAAAACGCTAAACACCATGGGATTGGACTGCCGGTCCCAGGAACCTGAAACGACCGTACCTTGCAGCTGAATGGTATCCCCTACGTATTTGTCGCCACTGTTGTACAGACGGTCAACGTCCATGCTTTGAGCGGCACCATTAAAGTAGAAAAACGCGAGCAAGGCTACCGCAATAATTACCAAGACGGCAGAAATGCCAATCATGCGATTACGTGCACGACTATTCATCGAATACTCCTCACAACGTGAAAATAAAAACGAGCATATTTGTATAAAATTGTACTCGTACTGGGAGTTAAGACCGACCGACAGGTCAGATATAATCCCTACTTACCTGAACAGCTAATAATGTTAGCATATCGACACAAAAGTGGTAAGCATTTAAGCTACAAATTCCCTCATTTTTTCGAGCACCCTGATGGCACAAGGAAGCTTTCGTGGCACGCACCATGCCAAACCCACAAAAGGATATATGCGAGATCTCGCATCTTCGAGTGGGGTGAAGGTGATGTCACACTTGGGTGCTTTTGACTTTCGGGCGTTATGCGCCCGATATTGGTCCTGTGGCGTAAGCCACAGGGGCATTAGCTTTCGAAGTTGGCTTCCAGTTGGGCGGCGCGCTCGATGGATGCGGCAAAGGCCTGCACGATGGAGTCATGGACGCCCTCCGCATCTAGGGTCTCTAAAGCTGCCTCGGTAATACCACCGGGGCTTGCGGTTGCCTGCATGATTTCGCGCGGACTTCGGGACGTTTCAAGCAGCAGGCGCGACACGCCAATGACGGTTTGTGCCGCCAGACGTTTTGACAGCTCTGCGGGCAGCCCCGCATCTTTGCCCGCATCAATCAGGGCATCGATGACATAGCTAAAGTAGGCAGGTCCTGAACCGCTAATGGTGGCGCCAGCGCTTTGCCATGCTTCAGGGATGTGCTCGACCAGGCCGGCGGCACTAAAAATCTGTGTTGCGATGTCTTTTTGCGCCTCGCTGACATTGGGGGCACAAGATATCAGCGACATGCCTTCGCCTATTGATATCGGCATATTGGGCATGACGCGCACCACAGGGATGGAAGCATCAAGCACTTTGTAGTAGTCTGCAATCGTCACCCCGATGGCGATGGACACAAACAGCGTGCCTTCAAAGCGCGGCGCCAGGCCTTCGAGCACCTTATAGGCGACTTGCGGCTTGACGGCAAAGAGGCAGACGTCATCTGCGTTGAAGTTTCGATAGCCGATCTCTGATGCGACCTCGACGCCGTAGCGTTCGCGCAGCAAGAGCTCTTTGTCATAGTTGGGCTCGACAACGATGACCTGCGACGGGTCAAGCTTTCCCGAAGACAGGATGCCCGCCAAAATGGCTTCGCCCATCGTTCCGCCACCAACAATCAGCAGCCGTCCTTTAATAAAGTTTTCCATTAATTATGTTCCTAGCGAGGCGTCAGGGTGTATCCGTTGGTACTTGAACGCGCCAAGTGACCATCTAGTGCATATACTAAACCAGCCATGAAGTCGATAAAGCGCTGCTTCTGTGCAGCGGGCACCAGACTCAGGTCAACGGTCACGGTCTTGCCTTCTTTCAGGTGATTTCCAATCAGCATGGCTTCTGAAAACTCACGCGGCTTAAAAGAGCTGCTGCCGTCAGGTCCGATAACGGGCTGGCTACTGCGGCGGCTCTCCTGGGTTTCGCGGATTTCGCGCCCGGTGATTTCTGATACGCGCTTCAGGTCAGGCTTGCGTACATGCTTGGTCACCGCCGAAGGGGCAGCGCCCGATGCATAGGGAGAGTTAGCAGGATGACGCCTGGCCAGAGGATCTTCTTTGTTCATGACTTTGACCTTTGAATAATCGCTGGGGTCCTGGTCTTCTTCTTCCAAATATTCAGCATCCCAGCCAGCACCAAAGCCCAGCCGAGATTTAAACTTATCCATTTTGCCATTCTTTGCCATGGAAGTCCCTTTCCACGTCGTAGCTGATCAAAGCGCCTGGCTACTAGCCTGCAAAAAGTGCGGTGCCAATACGCACCAGCGTCGCACCCTCTTCAATCGCCACTTCAAAGTCGCCCGTCATACCCATCGAGAGCTCGCGCAGGGCCACCTGTGGCCCATCACCGTCGGTGCGGTCGCGCAGCTCGCGCAATGCCTCAAAAATCCATCGTACCTGTTCTGCGGCAATAAAGGGGGCCATCGTCATAAGGCCGTTTACTTGAATGTTTTCGAGATCTTCGTTAACCAGCTGGAGGAGTGCGTCCAGTTCCGCAGGCTCGATACCTTGTTTGGCCTCTTCCCCACTGATGCTGACCTGTATCAGCACGGGCTGAATGATGCCTGCAAGCTTTGCGCGCGCGTCAATGGCGCGCAGTAGACGCTGCGAGTCGACAGAATGTATAAGGCTGGTCGCGCCAACGACCTTGCGGACCTTATTGGTTTGCAGCGGCCCAATGAAATGAAAGTCTAGCGGCGTGCCTGCGTCAAGGCAGGCGCTGACTTTACGCTGAAGTTCATCGGCACGGTTTTCACCAAAGTGTTGCTGTCCGCAGAGCTCGCGGGCACGAAGTACGGTGTCGACCGTTTCTGTCTTGCTAACAGCTATGAGCTCGACTTCTGAGCTGTCGCGACTACTGCGACGCGCAGCATCAGCTATCCGTGCACGGACAGCCTCGAAGTTTTCAACAAGCGTGCTCATGGCTGTGTTTAGATGACTTTTGTTTCGATGTCTTGTTCTGCTGCTTCCAGCAAGGCGCGCTCACCCGTCAGGAAGTATGAAAGGCGCTCGCCGGTGTCGATGCAGTAGTCTGCAATGCGCTCGAGGGCGCGTGCTGACATAACCATCTTTGAGGCGGCTTCCATTTCTTCTTCGTCTGTCAGACGACCCAGCTCACGATAGAACTGCTTGTTGAGCGAATCGACGGGTTCATCAAGTTCTGGCAGCTTCAGTGCGAGCTCGAGGTCGCGCTCTTCAAGAGCCTCACGAGTTGCATCCATGACGCGGTAGACTAGGTTAGCCTGAGCCTTAATGAGGTCAACGAGCGTCTGCGGAACTTCTTTGTTGGCACTGCGACGTGCTGCGCGTGCGATGGTCGTGCAGTAGTCTGCCATGCGCTCTTGATACATGGCAATAAAGGCCATGGACTGCAGGAAGCGCAGGTCGCGTGCGACCGGAAACTGGGTCGCAATCAGTTCGATGACGCGATCTTCGACACCCAGGGTGAGCTGGTCGAAGCGATCGTCGTCGTCGATGATTTCCTGAGCCAGGACTTCGTCGCCCTTTATCAGAGCATTAACCGCAAGCTTTGTCGTATTGAGGAGCTCGCGCATAATGTCGACGACGTCGTCTTGGACTTCATACATGTCTGATCTGAATTGTTCACGCATTGGTACTCAACCCCTTTAATCAAATAATAGTATTGTACGGTAGATTTGGTTAAGAGCTTCGTTCTTAACCAAATCTACCGGTAATATAGTCCTCTGTTCGCTTATCAATCGGTGCGGTGAAAATATCACTCGTCTTACCTGATTCGACCAGTACGGCAGGCTCGCCTGCTACTTCTTGCAAGAAGAAAGAAGTATAGTCACTGACACGGGCAGCTTGCTGCATGTTGTGGGTAACGATAATAATCGTCACTTCATCTTTGATCTCTGCCATCAGGTCTTCAATCTTTTGAACTGAAGTTGGGTCAATAGCAGAACAGGGCTCGTCCATCAGCAATACTTCTGGTTGAACGGCCAGCACGCGGGCAATACACAGACGCTGCTGTTGACCACCTGAAATAGCCAAACCGTTTTTGTCAAGAATGCCGCTAACTTCCTTCCACAGATTGGCGCGCTTCAGGCTGTCTTCAACGATGTCATCGAGGTCAGACTTTTTCTTGACCCCTTGCAGACGTGGCCCGTAGGCTACGTTGTCATAAATTGACTGAGGAAAGGGATTAGGCTGCTGGAAGATCATGCCGACGCGACGGCGCAAGTCAACGGGGTCAACGCCACTGCTGTAGATGTCAGCACCTTTCAGGAGCATCTTGCCCCCGACCTTTGTGTCAGGAATCAAGTCATTCATGCGGTTCATGCAGCGCAGGAAGGTTGACTTGCCGCAACCAGAAGGGCCGATGAAAGCCGTGATAGCTGAAGGCATGACATCGAGTGAAATATTGGTCAGGGCATTGAAGTCCCCGTACCAAAACTCGAGGTCGCGGACATAGTAAGTCGTTACCAGCGGGTCGGTTTGTAGTTGGGTCGAATACTTTGTTTGGTGTGTGGACGTACTCATCTAATAAAGCCCTTTCTATGAGTTATCTATACGTGAGTATCGCTTTGAAATCCAGCGTGCGCTCAGGTTTAGGATCAGGATAATTAGCAGCAGTAAAAATGCTGTGCCGTAGGCCGATGGCAGGTTGATGCCTTCGACGGCCATCAGGTAGAGGTGCACGGACATCGAGCGGCCGGAGTCTGTTGGGATGATGGGCATGTTGATGGCGATACCCATGGTGTAGAAGACGACGGCGGTTTCACCGATGGCGCGGGCCAGGGCGAGGATCAGACCGGTGATGATGCGCGGTGTTGCCGTGGGTAGTACGACGCGGCTGACGGTCTGCCACTTGGTGGCGCCCATGCCGTAGGAGCCCCAGCGGATGTAGCGGGGTACGGCGCGGATGGCTTCTTCTGTTGCGCGCATGATGATAGGTAGCATCAGCAATGACAGACCCAAGGACGCGGCAAGCATCGACAGGGGGATGTTCATGGTCTCGACAAAGAAAGCGAGGCCGAAAAGACCCATGACGATTGATGGCACGCTGGCCAGTGAATCTGCGGCAAAGCGAATCGTTTTGACGATGCGGCCTTGTTTTGCGTATTCTGCCAGGTAGACGGCGGCTAGCACGGCGATGGGTGTGGCGATAGCCATGGCAAGGCCGGTCGAGTACAGTGTTGCGACGATGGTCGGTGCAATACCGCCCTCTGCGTTGACGCCCTGTGGCCAGCCGACAATAAACTCGGGGAAGTTTTGTAGCACCACGCCGACGCCGTGGTAGCTGACGTAGATCAAGATAACGGCAAGCAGGCCTATCGTTATACCGGTGGCACCCCAGAGCACGCCCATGGCGATGCGGTTTGACACATGCGCCTTACCCAGGCCGCTGTCTGATTCCTTATGTTCTTTTTGCAGTTCGCGCAGGACCTGCATACCAGTCTTGCGGTCTTCGTTTTGAGGGTTAAGGTTTTGGGACATTAGGCCTCAGCTCCCTTCTTCACCTTTTTGCGCTTCTTATGCTGTTCGCGTGAAAGGAGGCGTACGGTCAGTACTAAGCTCATTGAAATCAGGAAGAGAATTGCCGCGAGACCAAAGAGCGCCGTACGGTGCGTTCCTGAAGAGTATCCCATTTCCAGAACAATCTGACTGGTCATGGTTGATATTGGTGCTGATATGCCGGCAAAAAGCTGCGGTGCATTACCGACAACCATCAGCACGGCCATGGTTTCACCGATGGCGCGACCCATACCCAGGATGGTTGCGTCGATGATACCCACACGTGCTGCGGGGATGACGACCTTCCAGATGGTTTGCCATTTGGTGGCACCCATGGCGTATGATGCTTCGCGAATACCCATGGGGATAGAATTCAGCGCGTCTTCTGACAGCGTCGTAATAGTAGGCATAATCATGATTGACAGCACAATCCAGGCGGTCAGTGGACCAAAGCCTGCCCCGCCAACCAGCTGTGACACCAGGGGCACCACGACCACGACACCAAAGAAGCCAACAACAACTGATGGTACACCGGCCAGTAGCTCGACAGCGGGGCGGATGATGGCATTTGCGCGAGGGCTTGCGACCTCTGACATAAAGACGGCGGTCAGTACAGCTAGCGGTACACCCATGATGAGCGAGCCACCTACGACGACCAGTGAGCCCATAATGAAGGGCACGGCCCCAAAGACGCCTTCTGCAACTGACCACTTGGTGCCGGTCAGAAAGTTCCAGAGGCCTATTTCATGTACTATCGGGAAGGCGCGCCAGGCGACAAAGGCAAAGATGAGTGAGACGCCCAGCACTGCCAGAAAAGCGCAGATGAAAAAGAGCGATGCCAGCGAGGCTTCCTTTATTTGGGTGCGACGTGACACCAGTTGCAGTTTAGTTGCAGGTCTGACAACCGGCACGGGCTCGCGCTGTGCTGCCGTGTCTGCCAGCTCTTTCATCGTGACGCCTGGTGTGCGCGTCAGAGTTTTCTTTTCAGGATTAGCATCGGTGCGCAGCGATTCCTTGCCAGCTTCAGGCATGGACTCTGTTGCGTTTGCGTCGCGTGCAGGATCGACTGCTGAATCGACTGTCGAATCGAGGGGATTCTGAGGATTCTGATTGAGCTCTTCATTACTCATGAGCGCCACCACCTTGCGAGAGCAAGTCGCGGAAACGTGCCTGATCCTCGGGCGTTACGGGCAAAAAGCCCGCATCGATTACGGCACCCTGCTGAACGTAATCTGACAGCACAAATTCGATGTACTGCAAAGGTGAGCCTTCAGGAATACCTTTGGTCAGAAAGTTCAAGGTACGTGAAATAGGATAGCGGTGCGCAATGATGTTTTCATCACTAGGCTCGATACCGTTGAGCTTCAGGGGCTTCACTATCGTGTTAACCATGCGCGGCTCGACAAAACCGACCGAGATATAGCCAATCGCTTCTGGCGTGCGGGCAACAACTTCGCGCACCTGCCCGGTACCCGGCAAGACGACCGAGTTGACCTCGAAAAGCTCGTCACCCATGACGGCTTCAGCAAAAGCGGTACGCGTACCTGAAGCTTCATCACGGTTAACAATGACAATCGGCAGGTCATCGCCGCCCAATTCTGACCAGTTCTTTACTTTGCCAGAAAAAATAGCCTGAACTTGCTCGACGGTCAGGTCACTAATGGGGTTATCCTGATGCACAATAACGGCAATACCGTCGTGCGCTACCGGAATGACCTCGAGTCCCAGGTCCATCTCGCTGTCTCGAAGCTCGCGCGAGGCGGTTCCGATGTCAGCGGTGCCAGATACGCCGACCGCTTCAATACCGGCGGAGGTGCCCATACCTGAAACCAGGACATTGTAATAAGGTTTTGCGTCTTCAAACTCTTGCGCGGCGACTTCTGCAATGGGCAGCAAGGTTGTCGAGCCAGAGACAACAACCGTGCCCCTAATCTCGCGACCCGTACAGCCTGACAGCACAAAGAGTGATGCCAGAAGCATCGTCATGCAGCCTATAAGAAGTGTTGTTTTGAGGACAGACCCCCTGCTTGATGATGCAGGTGACCCTAATGACTTATCCTCACGCCCAGAGCAACACACAATACTACTGTTCGCAGCCATAGTGAATGTGTAATCCCTTCAATAATTGAATTTTTGCGAGATTAATTATATGAAGTCGCTACTTACATCGACAATATGGCAAATGTAAAATTAATGTTAAAGCAAAGCTTTGGTGTCTCTGGCAATCATCAATTCTTCATTCGTCGGTACAACCAAAACCTTGACGCGTGAGCCTGAAGCAGAGATCTTATACTCCCCTTCAAGACCGTCTTTAAAGACTTCACTCTTTTCGATGTTGCGCCAGGGGTCAACGGCAATACCCCAGTGCTCGAGCCCTGCTAAGGCAGCAGCTCGCATGACGGGGCTGTTTTCGCCGACACCGGCTGTCATGACAATGATGTCGAGTCCGCCCAATACGGCCATGTACTGCCCAATATAGCGCTTAATGCTGTAGGCATACATTTCGCGGGCAAGCTTTGCAAGCTCATTGCCTGCTTCCTGCGCGTCGAGCACATCACGCAGGTCACTGCTGATGCCCGTGACACCCAAAAGACCTGACTTCTTGTTCATCAGATTGTCGATCTCATCAGGACTCAGATTTTCTTGACGCATCAAGAAGGTCACGATGGCAGGGTCAATACTACCGGTGCGCGTACCCATCATAAGCCCCTCGAGTGGCGTAAAGCCCATCGAGGTATCGACCGATACGCCGTTTTTGATTGCAGCGATCGAGGCACCATTGCCCAGATGGCAGCTGATAATCTTGAGGTCACGCAGCGGAATGTTGACGAGGTCTGACACACGCTGTGCCACATAGCGATGCGAGTTACCGTGGAAGCCGTAGCGGCGCACCTTGTATTTGTCATAGAGCTCTTGCGGCAGTGGATAGTGATGTGCCTTAGGGGGAATGGTCTGGTGATAGGCCGTGTCAAAAGCTGCAACATGGGTGATTTCAGGCATCAGTGAGCGTGCCGCACGGATGCAGCTGACAGCAGCAGGGTTGTGCAGGGGTGCCAGAGGCGAGACTTCGTCGAGCTTTTCTAACACGTCTTCGTCGATGGCGACGGAAGTAGAAAAATACTCACCGCCGTGTACGACACGGTGACCAACGGCAGAAATGTCGTCAAAACTGGATATTACTCCTCCGTCTGCTGAAAGCACCTTGACGGCAGCCTCCAGAGCCTGCTCATGGTTTTCGATTTCGAGCTTTGCACTGTGCTTTTTGCCGCCTAACGACCAGCTGTGTTCTGCCTTGCCGCTCATGCCGATGCGGTCAAAGAGACCTTTAGCGAGCACTTCTTCGGTCGTGCTGTCCATCAGCTGGTATTTCAGTGATGACGATCCTGCATTCAGCACCAGTATTTTCATGTCTTCTGTCACAGCGAGCTCCTTATGTATGAGGGGTTTGAAGTTTCGGGGACTTGACTAGCCAGCGGCCTGAACGGCGGTAATGGCAACGACGCCAACGATGTCGTCAACACTGCAGCCTCGCGATAGGTCGTTCACCGGGCCACCAATGCCCTGGGTGATAGGTCCGTAGGCCTCTGCCTTTGCCAGGCGTTCGGTCAGTTTGTAGGCGATGTTTCCGCTATTTAAGTCCGGGAAGATTAGCACGTTTGCCTTGCCCGCAACGGTGCTTTCTGGCGCCTTTGACTTGCCAATGGCCTCGACGATGGCAGCGTCAAGCTGCAGCTCGCCATCAAGCTTGATGTCAGGACGCTTTTCGCGGGCAAGCGCGGTGGCCTCGACGACCTTTTCTGTCAGCAGGCTTTTTGCGCTGCCGTAGGTCGAGTAAGACAGCATGGCAACCTGGGCCTCTTTGCCTACTAGGGCCTCAAATGAACCGGCTGATGAAATCGCGATTTCGGAAAGCATTTCTGCGTCAGGATTTTCGACCAGTCCGCAGTCAGAGTACAGAAACACGCCATTTTCACCGTATTCGCAGTAGGGCACGTCCATGATGAAGTAGCTTGAAACAAGCTTTGTTCCCGGGGCTGTCTTGAGGATTTGCAGGGCTGCGCGCAAAACAGCGCTGGTGGCATTGACGGCACCGGCGACGGCTCCGTCTGCCTTGCCTGTCTTGACCATCATGACGCCAAAATACAGCGGGTCTAGGATGGTGTCTGCTGCTTGCTCGCGGGTCATGCCCTTTGCCTGACGCAGCTCGAACAGAGCATCGGCGAGCTCTTCGGTGCAGTCAGCGGTCGCAGGGTCCAGAATCTGGACGCCGGGTGCGGCGAAATCTGCAGGAACCTGGTCAGGGCTTGCCAGCACGGTGATGCCTGCAATACCTTTTTCGACAACCAGCTTTGCTGCTTCCCAGGTGCGCGGATCAGAGCCTTCCGGCAGGACAATGTGCTTGTTTGCTGCGCGTGCGCGCTCGATAGTCTTTGTCAGAAATGAACTCATGCCTGTTCTCCTTCTACTGGCCTACTTTTGCCCCACTTTGGGGTAGTGCACTATGCCCCCAAGGCTTGATGATCTTTGGCGAAGCCTCAAGCTGGGTGCCTGTTTAATTGCTGGACACACTCATCAAATTCAATAAGCGTAGATTATACCAATTTCGAGGCAGTATTCTGATTAATAATTGGGTGGCATGTCTGGTACTTTTCGCAGCTGGTTTTATGCTGTCTGACAGGCCCAGAACCCTAGGTGCCCTTAGACCATGCCTTCAGTGAAGCTGCCGCCGCCCAGCAGGTGGACATGCAGGTGAAAGACCGTTTGTCCGGCACCCGCGCCATTGTTTTGAATCACGCGGTAACCCGATTCGTTGACACCCTTGATGGCAGCGACCTTCGGGATGGCAGAAAAAATCTGGCCCAGCAACTGCGGGTCAGGATGGTCTTCGAGGTTTTCGACGTGATAGCGCGGCACAATCAGCGTGTGCACGGGCTTTTGTGGGTGCAGGTCGTCAAAGGCCACGACGTATTCGTCTTCGTAGACAAATTCCGTGCCAAAGTCACCGGCGATTATCTTGCAAAAAATACAGTCGTCTTGAGCGTTGAGCTCTGTGCGCGCGTCTTGCGTGATTCCCGTCATATTCGCCTGCCTTTACTGATCGCTGGGGATAATCTCGCCCATCATGACTTGAACCTTTTGTTCTGCGGTGTCGAGCTTTGTTTGCAGCGACCTAATCAGGGCAACGCCCTCTTCATAGCGCTTCAAGCTGTCTTCGAGGTCGAGCTGACCACTTTCAAGCTGGGACACAATGCTCTCGAGCTGATTCATTTGATCGCCAAATTTGGCATCACCCGCGCCGTCCTTTTCAGGCGTCGCAGCATCTAGAGCATCAATGGCCACATCTGGCGCATCCTCATTAAAGAGCTGTTCCATCACGTACCCCTTTCACTTCACAGTCGAGCTGACCGTCCTGTAGTTTCACCGCTATATTTTGACCTCGCTGGGCCTCTTTTACGCTATCAAGTACCGCGCCGGTACTTTCGTCAAAAACGGCCGCGTAGCCTCGCCCCAAAACTTTCAGGGGGCTGAGTGCGTCCAGTGCCGCCGCACTGTGTTCGATGCGCGCCCGCCTGCGTTCTGTCACAGCAGGACCGGTGCGCAGGATGCGCTCACGGCAGCGCGTGAGGCTGGTGCTCTGGCGTTCGAAGCCGCGCGCCATGAGGGCGCACATCCGCTGCTGCACCGAATCAAGCTGCATGGCACGCACCTGCAGCAAGGCCTCCGGTCCTGAAAAAACGGGTCGGCTCGCTAAAGAATCAAGGCTTGCACGCAGCATCCTGATTTTTTTCGACATGAGCACGTCCATGCTGTTTGCGCTTGCAAGCATGACCGCTAGCAAGTCTTCAGCACCTGGTGTGCTGACCGCTTCAGCTGCGGCCGTTGGAGTCGGAGCTCGCAGATCAGCGGCGTGGTCTGCCAGGCTGACATCGGGCTCGTGTCCTACGCCTGATACGACGGGCTTATTCATGGCAGCAATAGCACGGGTCACGGCCTCGCTTGAAAAGGGCAGCAGGTCTTCAAAGGAGCCGCCGCCGCGTGCCACAATAACCACGTCAGCGTCTGAGCGGTCAGCAGCCTGCAGACCCGCAACGATTTGCGCTTCTGCATGCTCGCCTTCGACCCGCACCCCGTACAGCAGTATCTCTGCTACAGGCCAGCGACGCGCCAGGGTTTTTTGAATATCATGAATAACGGCCCCCGCAGCAGAAGTTACCACGGCAACCTTCAGGGGAAACTGCGGTAAAGTCTTTTTGCGACTCGCCTCAAAGAGGCCTTCAGCCCGCAGCCGCGCCTCGCGCGCCGCAAGCTCCATACGCAGCTGCCCCTGTCCGGCCACATGGATTTTTGACACCTGAAAACTCATGTCCCCACGCTTTGCGTAGACGGAAAAACGGCCCTCGACCTCAATCTCGAGGCCATCTTCGAGCGCCACACCAGAGGCATCATAAACATTGCCCCACACCGTGCACTTTAGGGCAGAATCACTGTCCTTCAGGCTAAAATACTTCACCTTGTACTTATTACCCGTAAATCCTGAAACCTCGCCAATCACGCGCAGGCGCATAGACTCGAGCGCATGTTTTGCGATATGTAAGGCCTCGGTGACCGCTAGGGGCTGCTGGTTTTCACTACCTGGCGGAGTATGTCCATGAGCCGTCATGAGTCGTAGTCCTCGACAATCACCTTGCCGCCCTGCAGGCGCAGGCTAACCTTGCCGGCAAGCAGTCGCTTGATTTCGTCACCCACTACTTCTTTGCGCCAACCCTGCATGAGCGGGCAGCTTTCACTGCGCGTTGCCAGATAGTCTTCAAGCATGGCACGTGAGCCCAGGACAGAACTCGACAGGCGGTTTTCTGCACTGCGCTTTCTTACCACTGCCGCCATCAGTTCTATGGCAGCGCTGTCCTGGCCGGTGATGCGCCTTTTTTCGGGCAGGCGCGGCCAGTCTTGCTGGGGACAGGATTTACCTTTTTTGACTGCAGCAATAATATCAGCAAAGGATCTGCGCAGATTATCGCCCACGCCGCGGATTTTTGACAGCTCTTGTGTGCTTTGCGGTGCCCGGCGCGCTATTTCAAGCACCGATTCATCAGAGAGCAACCAGCGCTTTGGGATGTCGCGACGCATGGCTTCAGCCTCGCGCCAGGATGCGAGTTCGCGTGCGACGGCGAGCTGATGCGGTTTAAGGGCAGATACGCGCTTCAGGCGACGATATTGCAGGTCGAGATCTATAGTCAGTGCGTCTTCGCTGCTGCGCTGGTCAAACTCCTCATCCAGCCAGTGAAGCCTGCCTAAAGATTCGAGTTCCGCAATGACTATGGGGTAAAGCTTCAGCAGGTAGCTGACGTCTTCGGCGGCGTACTTCAGCTGGTCATTGGTCAGCGGGCGGCGCGCCCAGTCGGTAAAGCCGTCAGCCTTATCGAGCTTCACGCCCAGAAGGCGTTCGACCAAGGCGCCGTAGCCGACCTGTTCAGGCTGGCCAATCAGGGTCGCGGCGTCCTGCGTGTCAAAGTAGGGTCGCGGGGCGGCGCTACAGCTGTCGAAGAGCATTTTGAGGTCTTGCGTGCCCGCGTGAAAAACCTTCGTGATGGCGGGATTTGACCACAGGGTCGCCAGCGGATGCAGGTCAAGAGTGTTTGGTAGCGGGTCTATCAGGTAGAGCGCGTCACCGCTTGCAATCTGCAGCAGGCAGAGCTGCGGGTAGTAGGTTTTTTCGCGCATGAATTCCGTGTCGATGGCGAGCACCGACGCCTGCGCTAAGGTTGAAATCGCAGCCTCAAGCTGCTGAGAAGTGGTCACAATTTTCATAGACCCATGCTAGCACACCCCCCAGACACCAATGCCGCCGCATGTGAGTCGTTATTTGACCTGAAGAAAGAGATGTGACAGGCTTTGTCCAGTTGATAAGAGTGCTTTCGGGGCGAGAGCGAGGGTGTCCATGGATGGGATTGAAATGCTGAAGTTAGAGATATATATACCAGTAACGCACTTTGCTGAGCTGCAGGAGGCTTTGCGCATAGTTGGCGCTGGTGTGGTGGGCAACTATGACAGCGTCTTGAGCTACCATCCCGTCAAGGGCACTTGGAGGCCGCTTGCAGGTGCTGACCCCTATGATGGCACGATTGGTGAACTGCAAGAAGGCGATGAGTACAAGGTTGAAGTGCGCTGCGAGGCAGAAAATCTGACACAGACGCTTGCTGCCATCAGAGAAGTTCACCCCTATGAGGAGCCACTGATCAACGTCATCCCCCTGCTGTAAGGTCAAACCCAAAACCCCTAATGCTCTATTCGACTAACGTCATTGCGGGCTTGACCCGCAATCTAATTGGATAGATTAAGTCGATTGCCACCACTACGATGTCAGCCACTGACGTGAACTAAGCAACATCCTGCTTACGATTAGACTGCGGCTCGGGGGCCGCAGTGACGTAGCTGCGACACCTTGCTAGATGCTTTGATTTTGACCTTTGGTCGCTACGCGACCTTTACTGGTCCTGTGCCGCTAGGCACAGGTGCATCGGGGTGCAAGGTGACGTGAAAACGAAGGTCAAACTCGAGACCCCGGCTCGGGGGCCGGGGTGATATTGTAGGGGCGAGCGTCCCCGCTCGCCCGCCAGCGAGGTGACCGACCTTAGACTTCGACGTGGTCTGCGAGGAAGGTCGTCATCGTCTGAGTGAACTGCTCGCGGAATTCGGGCTTGAGCGTATCTATCAGCTTTGGACCTGATTCCATCATGTATTCTTTGGTCATCGAGCCATCGTCTTGGCGACGGAAATTTTCTGCAAGGATTGCCTTGAGGTCATCGAGCTTGTCTTCCTGAGCAATGCTGGTGACATAGTCGTAGAACTGTTGTTGGTTGGCGTTCATGGTAGAGCCTCCTAATCAGTCATTAACTTTTTATTTTACTCCTTATGAGCGGACGAAGTTTGTCCAGATGCGCTCTTCTGTTGCCGGTGCTGGCATGGGCAGGTCTGCCGCCTTGCCTGCTTCGAGGTTTTTGAGCAACTGCGCCATGTTGCGCCCTAAGACACGCATAGTTTGAAGTCCCTCTTTGTCTGATTCGACTTCTTCTGCGCTGTTGCCGTGCACAATATTCCAGTAATTGCTGCTTACGATGGGCATTTGAGCAAAGGTGAAGTATTTGTTTAGCCTGTCGAAGGCGGCGCTGCCTCCCCCACGTCTGCAAGCTACGATGGCAGCCCCGGGTTTTCCGGTGAAGTGTGAGCTCGCATAGAAAGCACGATCAAGAATGGCGCAGGCAGCACCATTTGCGCTGGCAAAATAGACAGGAGACCCAAAAATGAAGCCATCTGCGGTAGATGCAGCTTCAATAAGGGTGTTGCAGACATCGTCATCGTAGTGACAGACCCCTCCGTTTTCCCAGCACTTGCCGCAAGCGACACAGCCACGAACGGGCTTTGGTCCCAGCTGGATAGTCTGAGTTTCGATACCAGCCGCCTCGATTGCCCCTGCGACTTCTGCAAGCGCTCGAGCTGTGGTTCCTGCACGCTTTGGACTACCGTTAAAGAGCACTACTTTCATAGCTGCACCTTTCTATGGAAGGGTAATTTCGACACCAAAGAATTATACCTTTTGTATTTTGAGTTCATGGATGTAGTATTTGAAAAGATAATCCCGCATAACAAATCGCGTGAATTCTGGGCAGTGATATTCGTGCGTGAGAGAGAATATTAACCTTCACAGGTTCGAATCGTGCAACATATCAGAAAGTGGCTGGGGCACAAGGATTCTCGTGTCTTGCTGCGCAATCCACGGGACCTCGCTGCGCTCGGACTTAAATGCTCCTAAGGTCGCATTTAACCTTCACAGGTTCGAATCGTGCAACATATC
>WRBW01000027.1 GCA_009784345.1 Coriobacteriia bacterium
ATCAAATGCAGCCTTTATTTCATCGCTCCAATAGTGCCAAGAAAGTGCAGCAAGACCTACAACTGATGCAATAACTAAAAGCGCTCCTGCTACTAGGACTACATAGGGCAAGAGGGCTGTACCAATGCCAGAAAGTGCTGGAATCAAGGATGATAACAAATTTTTACCAAATGCAGCTGCTAATGTAGCTCCTATCGATACAATCCCGACCCAATCAGTTTTAGAAGTATCAAGCACTAAGCCCTCACTCAAGCCCGCGGATAATTTGACGCCTGCCCACACGCCCATAGACTTGAAATCTATATTCTCTAGCTGCCTCATAGTTTCTGATGCGAAATTATGCAGATTGGGAAACACCTCAATGTACGCAGCACCTAATGTCTGGCTACTTTTCATATTCCCCACCTCCTTTTCAAATATAATTGTAAAAAACAGTAAATAAAATGCTGGAACGTAAGTCCGCACTCTTTCGGAACTACTCAATAGCAGAAAGGACTTGACCGATGACAATGGATGCCTTTAGAACATTGCTTAAAGAAGACAGCGCTGCCGATCTTGACTCTCTTTCAAGTGCGGTGCTCCGTCAACAAATAAAGGAGCGTTTACCTGTTTTAACAACAAAACAAAACAAGACCTACAGCTTCCTTAATGCTATAACACAATCTGCAAGACAGAGTGAGGTCACCATGGAGCAAAATATGCTAATCATTCGCCAAAACGAACTCATTATTCGCCAAAACAATGAGCTTCTTCGCCTTCTGGGCTCCAAACCTGAATAACGTCCCGCGACCCGAAGCGCACTGGTCTAAAAGTCTTCTAAACTGCCATTGCCAGGTCTCTGGTTTCATTGCATGCTGCCTTCTGGTCAAGCCCAGCTATTCGTACTCCTAAGAGTGCAGTGAGTGCCAGATTTGACACCCACTGCATTTAGACTCGTTGCCTCATTAGTATTGCCCTGTATTCCCGTGCGGCAACTCCTTCACCCTTGCCCAGTCCAGTCTGCACTCGTGCTTTTGGTGGCTGAATCATCTGCGGTCTATTTCGACCATTGTAACCATCTTTTGACTGAGCCCACACGAGCAATCGCAGCATATTTACAGCCTCTGCGAGCAGGTGATCTTGTCTGCCCCAATCAAGCGCGGGCTCCAGTGCACGCATGCAGCGCGAATTGGTAGGTAATTGCGCTGCTAGATCTGCTGCATGAAGAACTGTGTACTGATAGCCCATGGCAGCGAGGTTAAGCTGATAGAATTCCTGGAAGTCCGCTCTTAGTTGCGCCTGGTATTGACGATAGAGAACTAAGAGCGTCAGGAGTTTGGGGCAATTTGTTGTAGCACCTCAATGAGGAATGCAGAAGCCGCGTCTGCTGTTACGACCCCATCATCATTGCGTAAGCCCTCGAGGACGGCTTCGTGCTGATCCTCGAAGATGCGCCGCATGAGCTTTGGCATCTTGAATACATTGCCAGACTGAATGTCATCAATCATCTCAAAGAGTTCTAAATCATTAAAGACATCCTTCTCAATGCTGATTGTGATTCCGTTTGAATGGACCTCGACCAGTTGCTTTGCGTTCTTGACCCCCTCTGTTGCTTCTACTGCTCCCTTGCTATTCTTCTGCGTCATTTTCATCCCCCAAAGCCATTTGAGCGAAATACTCATAAGCCGTGTTGCCCTCTGCGTCTGGCAATGCAGCTAAGGTCAGTTCGTATCCTACGGGGTCTGTGCCGTTATAAACGATGTCACCTAGTTCTTTAGTCTTGACTCGAGGAACTACAATGCGCTTTACTTGGCCTGCACCCATGATGATCTCATAGATGTGGATGCGCTCTGCAATTGCACGAGCATTGTGCAGTACCGCGAAGCCCGATTCGTCTTCAGTGACATTATCTGCACCATAAACCTCTTTTAAAGTCGCTAGACTCGTTTCAATCAGTTTGAAGCTGAAGCCCTCACTGCGGCTAGTGATTTCATTCAGAACTTCGTCGCCACCCCAGGCCTTAACGGCGGTGGACTCTGTTTCAACCGTGTTGGTGATTCCTTCTTCAGAGGCATACCCCAATTCTACAAAGGCTTCTGCCAGTGGCATTACAGCATCTGTCGGAATTGTCGTGCCTGCAGGTGCAGTATATATTGCGCCACCTACATTAGGGCTGCCAGTACTTACGTTTTGAGAATTCATATTCTCCTCCTCAAATTGAATAGAACCCCGCAGGGTTCATGACTGTGGTGGTCACGAAAAAAAGCCGCCCCTGATGGGAACGGCTCTTTCTGCAACTCACTTTTCGACATCTTAACAATAACGCAAAAATCAATGACTTTAGAGAACATTTGTACACATTTACATCCCTTTGTTCCTTCTAGGCATCACCGAGTGTATGGCAGTGACATTGGCCCCCTCACATCAGCCGCATTCAAGCTTTCTCAGATTAATTATTCCTTGGGTGTGCAACCTCGTGGTGCGCTTCAGGTAGTGCGAACGCCTGCTTTGAAAGTCATCTTGAACACCAAAAATGAGCTGCGCTGCATCATCTCTCGACAGTAGGTCAAAGTATTTTGCTTTCAGGGACGTAATCTCATTAACATTGGAAAGCTGGTTGATGGTGCTCCATAAGTCGCCATGGTTTTGATCTCGTCGAGAATAGAGCTCCATCAATTCTCGACGGTATGTATCAGCATGGTGCATTTTTTGGGATAGGAAATCTGGAGATTCTCCTCCCTGAACAGAAATGCGTGACGGGTCTGTGGTCTGAGGTGCACACATCGATTCTTCCACCATAAGAAGCTGTTGTTCTGCACTTCTAATACTGAGCAGTAGATTTCTGTGGTTCTCGAGTCTTGCCTTGATATCCATTGACGATCCTTCCCCCTAAGTAGCTTGCCCTGCACTTCAGATCATTTGCAGCGATACTTATATGGAGTGAAGAGCGTGGTACAAATGTTTGTGTAGTCCATTCTATCACACACTTGTTCGACTTATTTGGGGACCAGCAAGATCACTCACAAAGAGCCTTTGCGTCACGGGATCATACGCAAGTCTAACGAAGTATTAATCTATTCTCAGCAGGGGATGGAACGCGACGCGATGTAGTTCTGAAGCCTCATGAGCTTAGCTGAGCTTTCTGGTTGATGGCGCCGCGTGTAAGCACACGCAAGCTATCAAGCGGGAAGATCAGGTATGTTCATGTGGTTTCAGATGGTAGGGGCACTGGGACTCGAACCCAGACTGGACGGATTTTAAGTCCGCTTTCTCTGCCGATTGGAATATGCCCCCACTCAAGACAATTACGCAGACAGTATTATCCCATAAAGCAGGTCTCTGTCACTGACGCTCAAGCTCTCGCAGCCAAAGAAGTCCATGACCCCCTCGACAATCAGCGTCCCCGCAATGATGACGGCTGCCCGCTTGGGCTCGAGCCCCACAATACTCGTGCGCTCCTGTGTTGTCTGCGAACAAAACAGCTGGAGGAGTGCGTCCACCTGCCCACGACTCAATTGGTAGTCCTGAACAAGCGCTGGCTGATAGGGGTCGATTTTTCCGTCCACAGCAGCGAGCGTTGTTGCCGTACCTGCTACGGCTATGACCTGCTGGAAGACGCGCTCAAAGCCTGCCAGCTCTTTCTGGCATAGTTGCGCGATGTAGTCACGACAGGCTTCCACTTCTGAATCGAGGGGTGGGTCTGAGTGCAAAAAGAGATCAGTTAGTCTGCGCGACCCCATCTGCAGCGAGCGCGCCTCATCCCTCTTTGCCTGGCCATCGCTATCAAGCTGCCCTGCAATGAACTCGGTCGAGCCTCCACCAGGATCAACGACCAGAATATCAGCAGGCCCTTTCGCGCCACCACTTGATGCACCAGCAAAGGCAAGATCTGCCTCTGCCAGACCAGAAATAACGTCGATAGTTATTCCATATTCAGCCGCGCCCTCAATTAGGCAGGAAGCATTGCTTGCATCACGGACGGCACTAGTAGCAACGGCAGTGATCTTTTCTACCTGAAGGCAGGCGCATTCAATAGAAGCTGCCTGCAGAAAGTTCAGGGTATGTGCCAGACCGTCGGCACACAGCTTGCCGGTCTCAGACAAACCACGACCCAGTTCACAGATCTCAAGCAGGCGACAGACCTCGATGACGTGGGGGCCGTGGACGTACTCCGCATCTGCCTCAGAATCGACATTGTCGGGATCTGCGCTTTCAAGGTCGGCGATAAGCAGACGCACGGTCACGCTGCCAATGTCGATGGCGGCAACACGCCTGATGGTTGTCTTAGCTTCGTCGCTCATTGTTGTCCCCTGAAGCCAAAGATAGTGTCCAGGAAGTCTGTCCAGGCGCCGAAGGGGCGGGCCGTTTCGGGGATGGACGCGATGATTTGCTCGCGGGTGTTGCGGGGTTCGGTGATGGGTTTGCCATCGCGGGTTACGACGATGACGTGGTCGCCTTCGACAACAAAGTTCAGCTCGCGGGCGGCGTAGGCCATGATGCCTTCGGTTGTTTCAAGCGAGGCCAGTTCCTGACGCAGCTCTTCGTTGTATTCTTCGATACGGGCGAGCTTTTCACGCTTGACGCGTTCATTGCGCACGTCGCGGTAGAGGATTTTCGCCGGCTCATAGTGCCAGGAAAAAGCAATGGCTAAAAAGATAGCCAGCACCACGGGCACAACCAGAAACCAGCGTGCCAAAAAACGCGGACGCGCCTGGCCCTTGTCCCTGCTGTCGTTTTTGCTCGAGCTGTTGCGCTGCCGCTTCGTGGTGGCAGAAGACGCGCTGCCCTTTGAAGTCCTGCTGCCACCTTTGCCGGTGGAACCAGCAGCAGGCCTGCGTTTCGAGCTCCTTTGTCTGTCCCGTTCTGGCATGAGCCTTTACCTAGCCCGGCTCTAGTCTTCGCTTGCGGGGTGTGCGATTTCGCTTTGGATAATCTGCATCAATTGGATGCCATTGTCCACGCGGCGCACCGAGATTTGGTCGCGCGCAATGCGGTGCACTGCCGTGCGCAAGTTACCGTACATGTGATGCATGCCTTCGGGTTCAGTCTTAATCAGTATCGAACGGTCGCCCCCTGCTTTGAAGTAGCGAATCAGCCGGGTGGCCGCACCGCGGGGCACGGGATAGGGAACCTCGATGACGCGAATCGCAGCGCCCCAGGCATTAATAATTTGCGAAGAACACAGGGGCGTATCAATAATGGGAGCCGTATCAATAATCATCAGCATGGCACGCTTGATTTGACTCAAGTCCAGCTGCCCGGATTTTTGTGCCTGCACGATAGCAGGGGTATCGACGATGAACTCGGCGCGCGCATGGTAGCCTTTCAGCGAAATGGCGCGCATGGTCGAAGACCAATCGACTGATCCGTCGTCTGGCAAGACCAAGATGACCTTGTTTTGCGCCAGCGGCAAGAGCTCGCATATCAGCGCCAGGATGCCGCGCCCGCGCCTAGCAGGGAAGCTCACAACGGCGCTGTCAAAATAGGCCAGGTCGTCGGGCTCTGGGAAGTATTGATCCTCGACAAAACCCAGATGCACGTCCAAGCCTTCAATGTCGGGCTCGGCCAAAATCTTATGCAGCAAAGGAGCCGGCTCAAGCGCCGTCACCTGGTAGCCTGCAGCCAGTAGCTGCTTAGTAAAGAGCCCCGCGCCCGCGTCGATTTCCAAAATACGACGGTCGCGACCTTCCTGATTGCCTAGCTCTGCAAAAATCTTTTCAGCCAGAGCCGGAAACATCTTTGTCGCGCCATAATTTGCCCCCTCGCTTTTGGCAACGCGCTCGCGGCGTTCCAGCAGCGATTCAAGCGGCGTGCCATATTGCTGTTCAGGCAAGATAAAGGGGTTCATTAGTAACTCGCTATCGCGCCAAGCTCTTCTTCAATGCGTAGCAGCTGGTTGTATTTGGCAACACGGTCACTGCGCGCAGGCGCTCCCGTCTTGATTTGACCCGCACCCGTGGCAACGGCCAGGTCAGCAATAAAGGTGTCCTCGCTCTCTCCGCTGCGATGCGAAATAACCGCGGTATAGCCACTGCGATGGGCAAGCTCGATGGCATCAAGCGTCTCTGTCAAAGTACCAATTTGGTTGAGTTTGACCAGTATTGAATTGGCCACACCGGCTTCAATTCCGCGCGACAGGCGCTGCGTATTGGTGACAAAGAGATCGTCGCCCACCAGCTGAACCTTGTCGCCAATGCGATCGGTCAAAAGCTTCCAGCCGTCCCAGTCTTCCTCATCCATGCCGTCTTCAATGCTGATAATCGGATAGCGCGCAGCAAGGTCTTCCCAGAAATCTACCATCTGTTCAGGAGTCAGCTCGCGACCTTCGCCTGCCAGCACATAGAGGCCTTTTTCGCCGTCATAGATTTCGCTTGCCGCGGGGTCAAGAGCAATGTTTATTTGCTCGCCCGTGGTGTAGCCAGCGCGCTCGACGGCTTCCATGATCAGCTTAAGCGCTGCTTCATTTGAATCCAGGTCTGGGGCAAAACCACCTTCGTCGCCCACGGCCGTGCTCAGGCCTCGTTCTTTCAAGACAGCCTTCAAGGTGTGGTAAATCTCGACACACCAGCGCAGGCCTTCTGCAAAGTTTTTGGCGCCCGTGGGCATAATCATGAACTCTTGCAGGTCAACATTGTTGTCGGCGTGTGCTCCACCGTTCAAGATGTTCATCATGGGCACGGGCAGGCGGTGTACGCTCGCACCTCCCAGATAGCTCGACAGCGTCAGCCCAACAGAATTGGCAGCAGCACAGGCATTAGCAAGCGATACCCCCAGGATAGCGTTAGCTCCCAGTGAAGTCTTGTTAGGCGAGCCGTCCAGGGCAAGCATCGTCAAATCAACGCCGCGCTGGTTGCTGGCATCCATGCCAAACAGAGCCTGTGCGATGGGACCGTTGACGTTTTCAACGGCCTTTTGTACGCCCTTGCCCAGATAGCGAGCTTCGTCGCCATCGCGCAGTTCAGCCGCTTCATAGATTCCTGTTGACGCACCCGAAGGCACAATCGCGCGTCCCATGGCACCATCTGACAGCACGACCTGTGCTTCAAGCGTAGGGTTACCGCGACTGTCAAGCACTTCACGGGCAAAGACATCGATGATTTCTGACATTATTCCTCCTCTTGAGGGGCCGCCTCAGTGGTGGCAGCTTCGTCGCCAGCCGCTGGGGCTTGCTGGTCAAGGCCCAGGTGGGCCAGCTCGGGGTCGAGTATTTCAATCGTAGCTTCGCTACGCAAACGCTCCAACATGTTGAACTGCTCTTGGTTGCGGCGCTCCGTCAATATCATGTCACGGATGGCTGGTGCGACTTCATCATAGGGGCGCACACTTTCTGCACGCTCGTCAGTCACCAGAATAATATAGTAGCCAGCCTCAGAACGCACCAGATCGGACAGCTGGCCAACACTTAAGCCAGCAACGGCTGCCTGATAGTTTGCGTCACGCTGATCTTGCTCTGCGGCGCGTGGCCACCCAGCATCCCCACCCTGTGACGCGGTCGCCGCGTCCGCACTGCTCTCTTCTGCGATGCGGGCAAAGTCTGCTGTCAGGTTATCTGAATCGCGTAGTTCTGCCAGCAGGTCCGTTGCACGGGCACGGTCATCCAGCGGCAGCAAAATATGCGAAGTCCGCTTTGCCGCAGGCTCGGTATACATATCAAGGTGCTCATCGTAAAAAGAGCGTACCTCTTCATCGCTTAGCGATTCATCGGGAATTGTGACGCGCAGCAGTCCGTCAAGCGACAGGCTGTAGAGAACATTGCGCTTGAAGAGCTCCATCGTGATGTGATTGGCGTCGAGCTCTGCCTGAAAGTCTGCCTCTGAAGGAAAGCTTGCTACAAAGTCGTCAACCTGTGCCTGCACCTCTGCATCACTGACAACCACGCCTTCACGTCTGGCCTCTTGCATCATCAGCAGGTCATCAACTAGGCTCCCCAGGATGAACTGACGCGCCTCAGTTTTGTCGACGCCGCCCATGGCAGGATCAAACATGGCAGGGTTTTGCTCCGCCAGCAGGGTCATGCGATCATCAAGTTCGCGCATCGTTATAACGTCGCCATTAACTTTTGCGGCAACTTCACCAGACAAGACATGGGTGTAATTAGCAAGCACGAACCAGCCCACCGCCACTGCCGCAATGACCGCGGCAACAATTAGCAACGGCACCAGTCCCGACCTGCCCGTGCTCGCCGTCCCGGCACTGCCCGCATCAGCACGCGCGGCAGAAACCACGGTGGCATCGGTCGAATCAACCGCGCTTGCCACGGCATAGACGCTCTTATGATCTGCGCGCGCCACGGGCAAAGAGGTCGACTCTTCCTCGCTAAAGTCCGGCATCTTTGCCGTCCCCCAGCTCAAGTCAAGGTCATCATAGTCGGGCTCGTCAGGAGCCTCACCATGCTCGTAATCTTCAAGTTCTTCTTCGCCCGGCAGGCGACTACCGTCACCACGGCTCTCGCTCTTCTTACCCGACTCGAACTTTTCACGCATAAAAGACATAAAAATCACTTACCCTTTGATAAAGTAATCTGTCTATTCACTCTGGCGGTGAATATCTGAAGGCCCTCGCAGCCATTTCTGGCACTTGTAACTGCCTGTTACGAAAAAAGCCTTATTCTATCCCAAATAGCATAGCACGCAAGCACGATTCCACCTGCCGTGTCACAGTATTTCCATAAGGCTCAGACTTGCTTGCACGCAGGTCAAGATCTGCCGAAATGACCTTCGTTCTGCGGTCATAGTGCATGTGCATTTTGGGGAGTTCGTCCAGCAGCTCTGGGTCTATCGAGTTGACGGCAATCCTTAGCTTCTCGCCCTTGACCTCGACAGATTTTGCATCCAAGTCTGCTGCCATATGGCGAATGCGAGCAATGCTGAACAGATTTCGCGCCTCAAGCGGGGGTTCGTCATATTCCTTGACCAGTGCCTCATAGAACAAGGCCAGGTCATCGCTGTCTTTACAGGCGGCAATGCGGCGATACCACAGGACGCGCTCACCCACGTCGGGCAGGTATTCTTCTGCGAAATAGGCAGGGGCGGGAACATCGACACGGATGTCGGGATGGACAACCTCCGCCGTACCCCTCAGTTCTGAAAGCGCCTGCGACAGCATGGTGGCAAAGAAGTCGAAACCAACGGCCGACAGCTGCCCGGACTGCGCACCGCCAATGACCGAGCCCGCGCCGCGGATCTCGAGGTCGCGCATGGCGATTTTTATGCCGGCGCCCAGTTCGTCATGTTCTGCAATGGCGGCAAGGCGCTCGATGGCCGTGGGCGTCAGGGCATCGCCCGGGGGATAGAAAAAGTAGGCATAGGCCTTGTTGTGGCTTCTGCCCACGCGGCCCTTCAGCTGGTACAGTTGCGACAGGCCCAGGCGCTGCGAGTCCTCGATAATCAGGGTGTTCGTGTAGGGGTTGTCGATGCCCGATTCCACAATAGTCGTGGCAATCAGAACTTCGATTTCGCGGGCAGAGAATTGCTCCATGATGTATTCGAGTTCTGTTTCTGACATCTGCCCGTGTGCCACCCCAACGCGGGCTTCAGGGGCGGCGTCGCGGACGCGGTCAAGGGCATCGTCGATGCTTTTCACGCGATTGCTGATGTAATAGACCTGCCCGCTGCGTTGCAGTTCGGTGCGGATGGCTAGCGACACGAGGTCGTTTTCGTAGGGGCCGACATGCACTTTGACCGGCGTGCGACCGCTGGGTGGCGTGTCGATGACAGACAGGTCGCGCACACCAGAAAGTGACATCTGCAGGGTACGCGGAATGGGTGTTGCTGACAGTGCCAGCACGTCGATTTGTTCGCGAATGTGCTTTAACTGCTCTTTGTGCTCAACGCCAAAGCGCTGTTCTTCGTCGATAATCAGCAGTCCCAGATCTTTGGGCACCACATCTGCTGAAAGCAAGCGGTGGGTTCCTATCAGCACTTGTACCGTGCCTTCTTTAAAACCTTCCAGGGCTTCGCGCTGCTGCTTTGCCGTGCGAAAGCGCGACAGGACTTCGACGTGGACGCCAAAGGATTCCATGCGTTCTGCCCAGGTGGTAAAGTGCTGCTGCGCCAAAATGGTCGTCGGACACAACAACATGGCCTGCTTGCCATCGCGGGTTGCCTTAAAGGCCGCGCGTAGGGCAACTTCGGTTTTGCCGTAGCCTACGTCGCCAATTATCAGGCGGTCCATCGGTCTGCGTGACTGCATGTCGCTTTTCACATCACGAATGGCTGCGTGTTGGTCTGGGGTGACCTCGTAGGGAAAGGCCGATTCCATTTCTGCCTGCTCGAGGGTATCTGCGCTAAAGGCAAAGCCGCGGATATTGCTGCGGCGCGCATAGAGCTCTGCAAGGTCAAAGGCCAGTTGTTTTGCGGCGTTTCTGGCCTTCGAGGTTGCCCGCGACCAGGCCTTTCCGCCCAACCTGCTTACGCGGGGTGCTGACCCGTCAGAGCCAACGTATTTAGTAATCTTGTCGATGTTTTCAACCGGTGTGTACAGCATGTCGCCGTCTGCATACTGCAAGAAAAGGTAGTCGCGCACAATGCCGTCGACCTCGCGCTTGTCGACCTTTTTGAACAGCGCGATACCGTGGGTTTCATGCACGATGTAGTCGCCGGGCTTGAACTCGAAGGTCAGCTTCGTAGGGTCAAGCTGCGTCAGGCTGTGCTGCGCTTCATCGCCCTCTGCAGCGGCCGTCGTTGTTCCCCTAGTCGCGCGCGGAAAGACTTCAGCTGTCGTCAGCAGGGCAAAGTGGGCTGCCTCTGCTATGAATCCTGAGGGCAGGTCGACATCAGTGATGTGAACCTTGTCGCCTACGGTGATGCCCGCAAAGACCAGCAAGTCGCGAATGCGTTCCTGATGGCGCGGTTGCGGCAGGGCGATATAGACAACGAGGTCTTTTTTCAGCAGCTCGCGCACGGCGATGACCAGCTGGTCGTCAGATGAAAATGAATGGGGTTTGCGTCCGCGTAGTTCAGCGTCAGGTCTTTTGCTGCCGCCTGATGCCGTATTGCCCCCACCAATAGTTGAAAGCGTCAGCCTATTTGCCTGACCAAAGTCCAGCTGAGCCGGTGGCAAAAAGAAGTCCTCCACAGGGCGCTTGAATTCCGCGGCGTGTGCGGCCGCGCGCGTCGACTGATCGGCGCGCAGGGCACAGTCAAAGATGGCCTTGGGCTCTAATATGACAACGCGGGTCCTGGGGCGTACATAGCTTGCCAGCTTGACCAGACCTGCGCTGCCCTTTTTTGCTTCGACACGGGCGCCATCGCTGTAAGCACTGGTGCCTGGTTCTTCTAGCGCATAGAGGCGCGCTTCTGGCAAGGCTGCCACGGGTTGCCCGCTGCCCACCAGCCAGGTCTTGATGCTTTCGACCTCGGTGTCAAAAAAGTCGACCATGAAAGGTCGCTGCGGATAGGGCGGATAAACGGCAAGCACGTCGCCTATCAGTGAAAAACTACCCTCGACATCAGCCTTTGGCTGGCGGCGATAGCCCATGTTTGCAATGCGAGCACCCAGCTGATCGAGGTCAAAGTTCGCACCTGGTTCAAGGTGCAGGCACTGCTCCCAGCCGCTTTGCTGGGCAGGCAGCTTGCGCATCCACACAGCCGTACTGGTCACCAGGATGCGTTTTTCAGAGCCGCGCAAGGCAGCAATCGCGGCTGAGCGCGCTGCCATTACCGCAGGGTCAGGGGCATGCAATGACCAGGGCATGTCTTCGCGCTCTGGCATCAGCAATACCTGCTCGCCACCCACATAGGACATCAACTGAGTCGCCAGCTTATGAGCCTCGACAGCTGTTGGACAGACGACGACGGTCGTTTGGCGACCTGCCAAAAACTGCGCCGCAACAAAGGCGGGGCGCAGAAAACTGGGTATCGATAGATTGGCATCTGATACATCAGAAAGAAGCGCGTCTATCTGTTCATAGGCGCGCGTGTCAACAAAGGCAGCAGTAAGCCGTTGGCGAAAAAGCCAGCGAGAATCATCCATAGCGTAATTCTACCAGCTACATTTTGAAATCTGAGGGCTGGACGTACTCCGCAAAATTGTGAATCTGGTCCATCACCTTGCGCATCGAGGGGTGCACCAGGTCTTCGTCATCAAGCACCTCGCCGCCGCCACCAGCGCCAACGCGAACGTCGCGCGCGTCTGACATGGCAGCTGTTTCGACGCTGCTCGCATTAAAGACATCCTGGTCCAGATAGATGGGCGCACCGCAGCGCACGGCTAGGGCAATCGCATCGCTGGGGCGCGAATCGACCACGAAGCTCACGCCATGCTGGCTCATGGTCAGCGCGGCGTAAAAGGTGCCTTCGTGGAAGTTGTGCACATCAACGCGTAGCAGACGCGCCTGAAGTGTTGCCATCAGATTGGTCGCCAAGTCATGGGTCATCGGACGCGGTGGCTCGTAGCCCTGGAGCGCAGAAATAATCGCCGTTGCCTCATTAGGGCCCATGGCGATGGGGACCAAGCTCTTGATAGGCTCAGCCTCGCCCTTGCGCTTGAGCAAAATCACCGGCTCGCGGCTAAAGGGGTTGTACGCAAATCCCGCTATGTCTACAGCAATAGTTCCCATAACCTCATTATACCGCACAGCCCGGACATGCTAGACCGCTTCCGCGACCTGCTACACTAGCTGCATGCTTATCACTCTTCCGAAATTATGCATCGTCGCGGGCTACTACGGCGTGGGCAAAACGAACCTCGCATTGAACCTTGCTAAGGCTGCTGCTGATGCGGCTGATGTAGCGGCTGATGCGGCGGCGGCGGAGTGCGTCCAATCCAGCACGGTCAGCCTGATTGACCTCGACATCATTAATCCCTATTTTCGCAGCAGCGACTACGGCGCGAACTTGTTGGGTGGGCGTGTCAATCTGGTCTCCCCTACCTTTGCTGGGATGAACATCGAAAATCCCGCGCTGACAGCTGCCATCAATGGTGCGCTCGAGTCAGCAGGCACGGTGATTGTCGACGTCGGTGGTGATGACGCGGGTGCGACCGTGCTAGCCCGCTACCATGCAGATATTCAGCGCCGCCTCGCAGGCAGCAGTGCACGCAACGACAGCCACGGCAGAAGCGACATCGCCGTTTGCCCACCGGGCAGCCCGGACTTCGGCCTGTGGTATGTGGCCAATCACAGGCGCAGCACACAGCTAGCGCTTGAAGATGCCGTTGCAGAAGCTCTGTGGCAGCTGCGCGAAATCGAAAGGGTCAGCAAGCTCGCCGCCACGGGCATCGTCAACAACACGCACTTGCAAGAAGAAACGAGCCTCTTCACTCTGCGCGACGGCCTGCTTTTCGCCCGCGCACTTGCCGCTGCCGCCCAGCTACCGCTGCTTTTCAGCACCTTTCCACGCAACTTGCTCGCGCAGGCTCAGGTAGATTCGCAGCTTGCAGGCCTGCTAGCCACAGGACAGCTGCAGCCCGTCGAGCGCCTTGTCACGACGCCCTGGCAAGAGGCATGAGCCACGAACCAAGATGGCAAGAGGCTAGAACAGCAAAGATGACAACACCGCTATCGACAGAAGCTCTCGTCGCCTTCGTGCACAAGGTCCTCAGTGAAGGGCAGCTGCACTACCGCGACTTTGCCTGGCGCCAGACCCGCGACCCCTATGCCATCTTGCTGTCAGAAATCATGCTGCAGCAGACCCAAGTCGCCCGCGTCAGCAAGTACTACGACAACTGGCTGAAGACCTTCCCCAGCATTGATGCGCTTGCCGCTACAGATACCGCCAGTGTGCTCGAGGCCTGGCAGGGCCTAGGCTATAACCGACGAGGCCTTGCCCTGAAGCGTCTTGCAGACCAGGTCAGCGCGCAGCGCGCCGGCATCCTGCCCGAAAGCTACGAAGAATTGCTGCAGCTGCCCGGCGTGGGGCCTGCGACCGCGGCTGGCGTCATGGCCTTTGCCCACAATGTGTCGGCAGCTTATTTGGAGACCAATGTGCGCAGCGTCGTCTTGCACGAAATCTATGCCGACAGTGATGAGGTCTGCGACCGCGAGGTCATGGCGGTCGTTAAGTTAGCGGCGGAGTACGTCCACACCAGCAGCACTATTGACGCTCGAAGGTGGAACTATGCCCTGCTCGATTACGGCGCTTGGCTGAAAAAGAACCACGTTAATCCATCGCGTCGTAGCAAACAGCACACGCGACAGTCAAAGTTCGAGGGCTCCTTTCGTCAGAAGCGTGCACAGCTTTTGCGCGCCATTCTGCTAGCACCTGATATCAGCGCAGCAGAGCTCGCGCAGCACTGCAAGCTCGAAATCGAGGATGTCGAGCAGGCACTGGACGCACTCACCCGTGAGGGTTTTATTGAAATAGCGGATAATAGATACCGCATTAAAAACTAAGGCCGAATCCCAATAGCTACAGATGAAAGGCGCGAACGTGAGCGACACCGTGGATAAGAACGTGAATGAAGCATCAGAGGACGCAGCGGAGCTGACCCGCGACGCGGAGGGAAAGATCGTGCCTGCGGTCGAAGGCGAGCCGAGCGAGGCAGAAATCCAGGCAGAGGCCGCGCGCATCGCTGAAGAGCGCTACGCCAAGGTCAAGGGTCGCATCACTGACGAGGCAAAAAAGGCCAGCGACAATCCCCTTTCTGCTGCAGCGCTTGATTGGCGCATCCTGAAGCCCAACGTGCAGACCTTTAGCGTGATTCTCTATGCTGTTGCGGCAGGTTTTCTGACCTTCACGACGGGTAATCCCTATTTTGGTTTTGTGGCGGGTTTTTTGCTGGGGACGCTGTATGTGGGCTATCCCTTTGCGATTAGTGGCAAATATGACACGCCGGCGCTTTTTGACAGCATGAAGCTGAGCGCGCGCAGCATTGTGGCGGGTCGTTACTTGTTTATCGTGCTGCTGTGCATTGCTGTCGCCTTGAGCGCTGCGGTCTTTTCCTACATAGGGATGTACTTTAGCACTGCTGCCGAGCAGTTTCCCATGGTCATGACTTGGCGCGGACCCATTGGGCTCTTGCTGGTACTGATTGCTGTCTTTATGAGCGTCACCATGATTCAGCTGGCCTTCTACTTTGTCTTGGGTTATGAGAAGGCGCGCTACGTGGGGCTGCTGCCCCTGGTTGTTGCGGCTGCCCTGTTGGGTGGACTGTACTTGATTGCTGGCGGCGATGACCTCTTTGGTGGTCTGGGTATCGTCTTTAGCTACCTGCGCGATAACACCTGGGTCATCGGCGCTGCCTGGGGCAGTTACCTTGCCATCGCCCTGCTGTCCTACTTGATTTCGCTAACTTCTTACAAGAAACAACTCAAGCCCGCCAAGTAGCAAACGACTCCTACTCCTTTGTCGAAACCGCAGCAATGGTTTTTAGCACTTCTGAATATTCCAGGTCATGTTCGCGGGCTATGCGCGCCACATCTTCGTGCTCTGGACGCACTCTACCAGACCCAATCTTCACCGAAACTGGCCCCCAGGGCGTGTCAACTTCCACACTTTCACGGTCGGCAATATAACGCGGCTGGATAGAGCAGCGCACGCCCAAAGTACCGGTCAGCTTCATCATGCGGGCTGCAAACGTTTCAGCCTCTTCAGCAGCAGCAAGCACCGACAGCGTCAGCGCCGCGCGGCTCTTCTTCATGGCGATTGGCGTCACCCAGACATCAAGGGCGCCTTCAGCCAGCAGCTGTTCACCTGCAAAGGCAACCGCTTCAGGGGCAATGTGGTCGATGTTAGTCTCCAGCAGTACCGTTTCCTCGCGGGTAAGTAGGCTGCCACCA
>WRBW01000028.1 GCA_009784345.1 Coriobacteriia bacterium
GATGTCAGTTTCAGTAACTGCTGGGAGCTGTGGACGCCCTCCCTCGTCTGCAAGATAATCAGACAGGACAGCTACGCTGCTCATATCAAAAACAGGCAGTTCGCTGGCAGGTGCACTCAGGCAGCTGCGACCCGCTTCAGAAAGCTCATAGATGCTTTCGCGCGGTCCCTTGTAGTTATAAGTTGCTGCGTTATCCAAGGCTCTTCACCGCCGTCACGAGGTCATCGATTTGTGCTTTGTTTCTTTTTTCGGTTGTAGCAAATAAGACCAGAGCCTCGCTGTTTTCAGCTTCTTCTGTATCGTCATCTTCGACTTCTGTGCTGCCGCCCAGGATGACGCCTGCAAAAAAGCCTTGCTCGAACATCATGTCGTGCCACAGGGTCAGGTCGTGCTGCCCCTGATAGCTGAGGGCGAACTCATAGCCAAAGGACTGCTGGGACGGACCATCGACAGGGGACGCAAAAAGGCCGGTTTCGAGGAGCTGTTCGCGCAGATAGTGCGCCTTCGTTACGCAGTCTTGTGCGATATCGGCAAGTCCTTGAGTACCCACAGCGGCGAGGTACATGCCCGCGGTCAAAGCACACAGGGCATGGTTGCTGCAAATGTTGGAGGTCGCCTTTTCGCGACGGATGTGCTGCTCGCGGGTCGACATCGTCAAGACGTAGCCCTTGTTGCCGTCTGCGTCTGTGGTGCGCCCTACCAGGCGTCCCGGCAGCTGGCGCACGCAGGCTTGCGTGCAAGCAAAGTATCCCAGTCCAGGGCCGCCGTAGCTCATGGCGTTACCCAGAGGCTGACCTTCACCAACGACGATGTCGGCACCTAGTGAACCGGGGCTTTTTAGGAGGCCCAGCATGATGGGATTAGTGTCGAGCACGACGTAGGCACCCGCCTCTTTTGCTGCGGCAATCAGAGGTGCGAGGTCTTCGATAATGCCAAAGAAGTTTGGGTAAGGTAGCAGGACGGCCGCGACCTGGTCTGCATAGGCGCTCAGCAGTTCTGCAAAGGTCTCTGCATCTGTTGTCAGATCTTGACCGACCGGGATAAAGACAGGCTCGATAAGCTCTGAGCTTGCATAGGTCATCATCGTTTCGAGCTTTTCGGGATGCAGGGCTTCTGACACCAACATAACCTTGCGCTTGCCGCGGGTCAGACGCAGTGCCATAAAGGCAGCTTCGACCAGAGCGGTAGCACCGTCATACATGCTGGCGTTAGCTACATCCATACCGGTCAGCTCGCAGATGCCGGTCTGATATTCAAAGATAGCCTGCAGGGTTCCCTGGCTGACTTCTGGCTGGTAGGGTGTGTAGGCCGTAAAGAACTCGGGTCGGCGCAGCAGGTGGTCAATAAAGGCAGGGCTGTAGTGGTCATAGCAACCGGCACCAGCAAAGCAGACATATTCATGTGCTGCAATGTTTTCATTTGAGAGCTGTGCGAGCTGTGCCGCCAGATCAATTTCGCTGGTAGGCCCTTTGACAGCAGGCGCCCCGTCAAGCAGGACTTGGGTCGGTATTGCCTGATAGAGCTCGCTAACATCGCTTACGCCCACTTTGGCAAGCATGCTTGCGCGTTGGTCGTGCGTGATGGAGATATAGTTCATCTTTTGTCCTCGATGCCCGTTTTAAGCAAGACTTGCGTCGTAGGCAGCAGCATCAAGTAGGGCATCGAGTTCGCTTGCGTCATCAAGACGCAGCTTTACCAGCCAACCCGCAGCATAGGGGTCTTCATTAACTGATTCGGGAGCCTCATCAAGTGCATCATTGACCTCTGTTATTAAGCCACCGACCGGCGCCATGAGTTCAGAAACTGACTTGACACTTTCGACCTCACCAAAAGCCTCTTCTGATTCAAAGTTGTCGCCAACTTCAGGCAGGTCAACATAGACGATCGAACCTAGCTGGTCAGCAGCGTACTTGGTGATTCCAATAGTGACGATGTCACCTTCGACCAAAATCCATTCGTGATCAGAAGAATACTTGCGATCTGCAGGAGAAGACATTCGTGCCCCTTTCATGTAAAGCTCGGTCAGGGACAGCTAATTAGGCGTGGCCAGACCATTTTTCTCTTTTGATTTACCTATGCAATAGTACCAAATTTATTTCAGGAAATGACGAGGAAAATGCCCAGTGATTTTATTCCCACCAGGCGTTGTTATCTATCCAATTAATGGCCTCTGCCCTATCCTTGAACTCACCGGTGTCATAACCCAAATTATCAACGGTCGCACGCAAGGTATTCATCGCACTAATGGTGGCATTAAAGAGGGCTTCCTCGCGGGCAAAATCTTCGTCGCTCATGGGCGTCTCTTCGATGTAGGCACGCTTTTCGTCAGCAGCAGCCTCTGCTGCATTGCGTACCGAAACAATACGTGCCACTTGAGCCGCAGCAGCATCTGAAAAGCTGCCGGTGCCGCGGGTCTTGCCAGCCTCAAAGGGATCAAAAATAAGCAAGACAGGGTCAGACTGCAGGCTAATACCGCCGATAAATTCAGTGGGCACTTCAGACACATAGGAAACACCCGTGGTTTCGATAAAGACATAGCCGGTTCCGGCAAAGCCCTCCCCTTCTGAGGCAAGAGCCAGTGCCATGTGCTGCTCTTGTTCATAGAGAAAAGCCGCTGTGGCATAACCTTCATGTGATAGAAGGGCTGCTAGCAACATGACCTTTTCATCACAGTCTGCGAGACCATCAACCAGAACTTGCACTGGCATACGCGGGTCACCTAAGGCCTTCGACTCATGATCGACATAGCCACGGTTTTCATCGTAAGGTATGGTTTGAACAAATTTTGTCATCAGTTCGGCGTACTGGTCGCCATCGAGGTTGAGCTCATCACGCACGGCACGCAGCTGCGTAACGACAGAGATAATGGCATCATCCATTTCAGGGTCAAAAGTCAGTTTGTTGTAATAATCCTGCATGGCAGCAAGGCGCTGGGCATCACTGGCATCATTTGCCAGCATGAAACCTCGAGGAGCCATAACGGCACCGTGATAGATGCGCGGGTCAACTTCTGCCTGCAGTGAAACATCTTGCCCCAGAAAACTAAACTCAAAGGTGGCTGGAGTGATATCACGACCATTTGTCGGAATAATGAAAGGATAGGGTCCGGGAGGTTCTGGTTCGACCTCGACGACTTCTTCTGCGACGGGTTCGCGATCAAAGAGGCCAAGGTTGTCGAGTCGGTACATGGCAACATAGGTGGCACCTGCAACAAAGGCCACAAAAATCAACATGAGAACCAGGGAACGTAAGAACTTCATGGCTTTAGTATAGCGAATGGACGCACGCTACCTAGGTGAAGTGCCCTGTGCTGCAGCCTTGTTACCGCCCAGTTACCTAGCGGCCGGTCTAGCTAGCGAGTTCAATCAGGGCAGAATCCAGAAATTGATGACCAGGTAGACAAAGCCCACAAAGAGCAGGCCTGACAAAAGAGTCCACAGGCGTTCGCGGAAAATGAACTTATCAAACATTTCACGCGTGACCTCGGGGCTGTGAGAGATAGCAGATTTCTTCCAGGCTATCCCCCATCCGCGAGCACCGAAATAATACATCAGATAAAGGGTTCCGCCCAAAATGCCTGCCGTCATAAGACCTATGACGATGGTCCAAAAGACGCTGGCACCACCTTCGACCATGGCAAAGGCGTTTTCAAGCGAATTGGAGGCAAAGACGATTAGCGGTAGCACAATGGCCGCAGACAAGACGCCATGTATCGGTCCCCACACGGGAGGCATGAGCGCCGCTGCCCAATTAAAGCGCGGCAGTTGGAAGGGAACTGTGCCGTCTGCGTCAAGCGGCACAAGGCCCGTAACCCGGTCAGGGCTGTGTCCGGCGACAGCGCAGTTGGCATCTTCATCGCGCGGCACCATGCGATTGCAGACGCTGCAGTACCCCGCCGTTTCTTCGGCGTGATAGTCTGTCTGGACTTCAGTTGTTGCTGGCCTCATGAAAGGCTTTCCTTGAGTCTGTCCAAAAAGGCATCGACTTCGGCCTCGGTCGTATCCCAGCTGCAGACCCAGCGGACACAGTCATAACCTGCGTGTGGCGCGCCGCTTTCTACAGCAGGACCCTCTTCCCAGGTGTAGAAATGGAATTCTTCTTGCAGAGCAGGCAGCTGTTCCTTAGGTAACCAGGCAAAAACCTCATTAGCAAGCATGCGCGTATCATCAACGAAGGCGACTTCGCAGCCATCAGGCAGGCCGTCAGCCAACCTGCGCGCCATGGCATTGGCATGAGTCGCACAGTGTAGCCAGAGCTCCGTACCATACATGGCCTCGAACTGAACGGACAGAAAACGCAGCTTTGAACCCATCATCGCAGATGCCTTCGAGAGCATAAAGCTCGACGCCGCAACTTCAGACGCAGCCTTGCCAAACCACAGAGCTCCGTCACCATAGAGCATGCCGTTTTTCGTCCCGCCCAGGCTTAAGGCATCGACACCGGCGTCCACGGTCAGTGCTGCCAAGCTCACCCCTTGTGCCGCTGCAGCATTGGCAATACGCGCCCCATCGACATGCAAGTACATGTCGCGGCTATGGGCAAAATCTGCCAAGGCAGCGGTTTCTGCCGGCGTATAAAGCGTACCGAGCTCTGCCACATTGCTGATAGAAATGACCCGCGGCTGGCGGGCATGCTCGAAGCCCTGCAAATGCTCGACCACGGGTGCCAGGCGGTCTACCGTAAGCTTGCCGTCCGGCGCGTCGACAGAAATAACCTTGATACCCGCAAGTCTTTCGGGCGCACCGCATTCATCGGTGTTGATATGTGCCGTGTCAGCCGCAATGACCCCGTCCCAGGGACGCATCAGCGCAGACAGGCACAGAATGTTTGCCGAAGTACCGTTGTAGCACAGGCGCGCGTGCATATCGCTTCCAAAAATCTGGCGGAGTGCGTCCATCGCCCGCTCAGTGTAGTGATCCTCGCCATAAGAGGGCACGTGATCGACGTTTGCGGCTGCTATCGCATCCAGGATGGCAGGGTGTACACCCGCGTAGTTGTCTGAGGCAAAGGACTTCACTTATGCGTCAGCCTTCTTTGCAGGGGTCTTTTTTGCAGTTGTCTTTTTTGCAGTGGTCTTTTTTGTGGCTGCTTTCTTTGCCGGAGCTTTTTTCGCCGCAGGTTTTTTTGCAGCAGGTTTTTTCGCCGTCGCTTTTTTAGCAGGAGCTTTTTTGGCAGTCGCGCGACCCCGTTTAGCAGGAGCCTTTTCGATCATCTCTTTGGCTTGCTCTTCGGTGATGGTCGCAGGATCAACGTCTTTGGGAACTTTGACGTTTTTCGTGCCATCGGTAACATAGGGACCAAAACGGCCCTTCAGCACCTTGATACCGCTGTCGAAATGGGCGATGTTTTTCTCCGCCTCTGCCTTAAGCTTTTCTGCATAGAGCTCAAGGGCGCGCTCGATGTCGATGGTAAAGGGGTCGTCAGGCTCTTTGATGCTGGCGTAGAGCTTGCCCACCTGAATGTAGGGGCCAAAGCGACCAATGTTAGCTTTGACATCCTGTCCATCTTCAGTCTGACCAACCAGACGGGGCAACTTGAACATTTCAAGCGCTGCTTCGAGGGTAACCGTGTCGATGGTCGAGCCCTTAGGGAGGTTTGCAAAGCGGGGCTTTTCTTCGTCTTCAACACTGCCTATTTGTAGCATGGGGCCAAAGCGGCCCACGCGTGCGCTAACAGGCTTACCACTTTTGGGGTCGGTGCCAATCTCGCGCATTTTTGCGACAGATTTGCGGTCGATGCTTTCGGCGTCTTCAATCAGCTGATGGAAGGGGCCGTAGAAATCGCCCAGCATCTTTTGAGGGTTGAGGCTGCCTTCTTCGATGTCATCGAGGTGCTCTTCGGTGCGCGCCGTAAAGTCGTAGTCGACGATGTCGGTGAAATATTGATGCAGAAAGTCTGAGAGGAGCTCACCAATCGCATTGGGTACGAGGCGACCCTTGTCGGCGCCTGTGCGCTCCGTCAGGATTTCGCGACCAACAGCTGTCGTATCAGATGTGATGGACAGCTCGACAGCTTCACGCTCGATGCCTTCGCTTTGGCCGACCTGTACGTAACCACGCGTCTTGATGTTTTCCAAGATAGTCGCATAGGTCGAAGGGCGACCAATACCGAGGTCTTCAAGCTTTTTGACAAGGCTACCTTCAGTAAAGCGACCGGGGGCCTTTGAAAAGCTTTGTTTTGCCCGCACGACTCGTGCTGCCAGTAGGTCGCCTGCCTGCATGCGTGGCAGGTACTTTTCTTCGCCACGCTGGTAAACTGCCAGAAAGCCTTCAAAGGTAACGGCCTCGCCTTTTGCCTTGAAGTGAGCCACGGGTGTAGCTGCGCCATCCTGCAGGGCATTAATGCTGACATTGGTTTTTTCGATTTGCGCGGGCGCCATTTGAGAAGCCAAGGCGCGGTTGCGGATCAGACGGTAGATGCGCTGCTCGAAGTCATTTTTGCCGGCGACTTCAAGGGCAATGTTGGTGGGACGTATAGCTTCGTGTGCTTCCTGAGCAGAGGCCTTCTTTGTCTTATACTGTCTGGTTTGCGCAAAGTCATCACCATAGGTGGCGCGCACATATTCTGAAATTGAAGCCAAGGCCGTATTTGACAAGCTGGTCGAGTCAGTACGCATGTAGGTAATGTGACCTGCCTGATACAGTCCCTGTGCAGCACTCATGGTGGCACGGGCAGAAAAGCCGATCTTGCTATTGGCGTCTTGCTGCAAAGTAGAGGTTGTGTAAGGTGCAGAAGGATTGCGCACGCCTGGCTTCTTGCTGACATCAGCTACCTCGTAGTGGGCACCCAGCAGGCTTTGTAGCAGGTCGTGTGCAGCGGCCTCACTATCGAAGGTCTGGTCAAGCTCCGCCTTGAAAAGGTCATCTGGGTTCGTGTCAGGTTCATGCGCACACTCGCTGCAGTGCATCTCTGCCGTGACCTTGAAGCTGACCTCTGGGGTAAAGGCCGCGATTTCACGTTCGCGTTCGACCACTAGGCGGACGGCCGGTGACTGCACGCGACCAGCACTTTTGCCGCCAGGAACCTTTTTCCAGACAACGGGGCTCAGTTCATAGCCGACCAGGCGGTCGAGAATCTGCCGAGCCTGCTGGGCCTGAACCAAGTTCATGTCGATGGTGCGCGGATGGGCAACGGCGTTTTCGAGGGCCGTTTTTGTGATTTCGTTAAAGGCAATACGCTTTGTCGTGGCAACATCGAGGTCAAGGACTTCCGCTAGGTGCCAGGCGATGGCCTCGCCTTCGCGGTCTTCATCAGTAGCCAGCCAGACTTGCTCTGCATTTTTGACGGCCTTTTTGAGGTCAGTGACGACTTTTTTCTTACCTGGCTCGACCACATAGCGGGTCGCGAAGCCATTTTCGACATCGATGGCGTTCTCATCCCGGGTCGGAATTTGTCGAATATGGCCGATGGAAGATTTAACGACGAAATCCGAACCGAGGTAGCGCTCGATGGTTTGCGCTTTTGCAGGACTTTCAACAATAAGTAGATTTTTCATGATTAGTAACATACGGCACAATCGACTGTAAAGTCAAACCGCCGTCTTGTAGAAAGTTGTTGGGGCCTGCTAGGACCAGGTCAAGAAAGGCTGCCTTGAGGGCACCCTCACTTGAGACGGCTAGACGCGGCTAGACCTTCAGATTGAACTCGTCAGCAATCCAGTCTGCGCAAAAAGCAACATATTTGCAGCAGGGCCTGCCACCATCTGCGGGCGGATTGTCAAAGGCCATTTCTTTGAGCACCTGACATTCGTCCGTTGCGAATTCTTCGACAAAGGCATCATAGAGGCGCACGGCTGTCTCGCGCTCGCGTTCTTGCGTGTCCTTGTCGATACCCTCTTGACCAATGAAAAGACCAATAGCCATCAGCCCGCCGCACAGAGCCCCACAGGTTTTTTCAAGCCCACCGATACCGCCACCAAAAGGACTCGACAGACGCGAGGCAAGACCTGCATCCATCCTGCCTTCTGCCAAGGGCATAAAGACCGACTGTGAACAATTATGTCCTGCTTCAAAAAAATCGCGGACTTTGTGCGCGTAGTAATCTGCCATGATGCCTACCTATCTGTTGTCGTCTTTGCGGTCATGGTGGCCATTGTGGGATGTTGCAGCTCTTGTCGCTTGAGTAGCTATTGTATCAAGGCTTAGCAGCGTGCCGGACGCCACGCGCGTTGCCAAGCAGGAATCTGACTGCTTGTCCCAGGTCGATAGCCCCATCTGGCGAGAAAGCTGCCGTATCTGATCTTTCGTAAAGCCCTCTTCGCGCAGGGGGCTCACGATACCCTGTTCGGTCAAAACCCTCATACCGGGACGACGCGAAGGGTCATCATCACTATTTGAGCCGTCCATGATCTGTGCAAAGCCTTGGGTCACAGCAAAGCTTTTCAGCTGCGTGAAAATATCACGCTTGCAGTAGTAGCAACGCAGCGCATCGTTACGGATAAAGTCAGGATTGGAGAGTATGTCCAGGTCTAAAAACTGATGTGCGATACCGTAGCTCGTGCAGAAATGGGCGCACTCCGCCAATTCTTCAGCAGTCATAAGCGGTGAGCGCATCGTCAGGGCGATGAACTTATCGCCGAGGATTTCTGAGCCCAGAGCCGCCAAGAGCGAAGAATCGACGCCTCCCGAAAAGGCAAGCACCGCAGAGTCAAGCTGCGCGATGCGCTGTCGTAGAGCTGCTGCTTGCTGCTCGAGTTGCGCCATGCTAGAGCTCGCCTGCGTCATCAGCCTTGCCCTCAGCTTCCTTCTTGAAGTTCATGAAAACAAAGAAGAGCGAGAGGCAAACGCCGGCACCAAAGCTCAGGATGCCTGATACCCAGTGAAAGTGCGGATCTGCGATTTGTAGGCTTGAGAGACCGATACCTAAAAAAGAACCGATGATGAAGCCCAAGACGACGGCGTAGGCAATCGCGGGGATTTTTTCGAAGGCGCGCTTGATGAGGCGTGAGGTGAGGATGACACCTGCAAACATGCACAGGGCAAAAACGCCGATGTAGACCAGCAGTCCGTAGTGGCCAGCCATGATTTCACTGGCTGCAAAGAGCAGCTCTGTGTAGAGGCCCAGCAGTATCAGGATGACTGATGCGCTCATGCCAGGGACCAGCAAGGACGCCCCCATGGCGGCGCCGCCATAAATCATGTCGATGAAGCTCAGGGATGTTTGGCCGGTAACAGGAGCTGCCTGGGCTCCCATGGCAAGGCTGAGTGCCATAGTGATGCCGGCGCTGATGACGAGCCCTATGATGCCTGCAATCTTGAGACCGTGTTTTTTGACTTCGGCATAGACAACCGGAATAGTTCCGAGGATGAGACCGACAAAGAAGAAGTAGGTGGTCTTCTCATAGGTGTCAAAGAGCCAGCCAAATACTAAAACGAAGGCGACCATGCTGGCGACGGTTCCGATGGCAAGTGGCAAAAGGAAGAGCAGGTTACGTTTGATGTTTTTGGTCGGAGCCGAAAAGAGCTCGAGGATGTCTTTGTAGATGCCCATCATAATGGCAATGATGCTGCCACTGATGCCCGGGGCAAGTACGCTTAGACCAATGAGAAAGCCCGAGAGGGTGCGGTAGGCAAAGAGGCCAGCCCCCTTTTTTGTCTTATCTTGCACTAATGCTCCTTTGATTGCGGTCGAAAGTAGAAAATAGTAATTGTGGAGAGTTTAAGCTTTAAGCCTATCTATTCTAGCTATAAATACCCGCATCTCGCTATAATATCTCGATGCAATCCAGCCGAAACACACAATCAGGCGTCGCCTCACGTTCCAGAGCGCGCCATAACTACAAGGTATCACGCTACTCGGATTCCTACCATTGGCCTGGCCACAGCGAGCTTAAGCCCAGGACGGTTAGTTCATCACACCTGAGTAAAGCAAACCGCGGACACCGCGAGTTTATTGACAACTTCAGCCCCTATGAGCGCCTTAACTACGGTGGAGGCAGTCATCGCGCTGGTTCGGATATCAAAAACCTCCACCTTTCGGGCAGTAGTGCGCGAGCACACCAGCTGAGTCGCATTATGTCACAGCGCGTGACTTTAGGGATTGCAGCTCTTTTTATTGCACTGACAGGTGCCGGTATGATTTGGATGAACTATTCCCATGCGCAGGCACAGGCTAGTGAGCTTCTGACTACAAGCTACCAGGAGTATCAGACGCCTGCTGACTAAGCATTTTATGGGCGCCAAAGCGTGTACTGAAATCGTGCACCTCGATGCTTGCAAGCGCTCGATCACACATTTCTTCAATATCTAAGAGTTCCCAGGAAGCCGCAACTTGTTTTGGCTGTGCATGGGTTTCGGGATTGCGCGGCATAAAGAGCGTACAGCAGTCATCTGCGTCCTGAATCGAAATATCAAAGCTGCCGATGTGACGTGCCTCATTGATGATTTCTTCTTTGTCAGTGCCAATAAGCGGGCGCAAAATGGGCATACTCACAGCCTCATTAGTTGCCACAATATTATCAAGGGTTTGCGATGCCACCTGACCTAAGGATTCACCGGTAATAAGCGCCTTTGCCTTTTGGCTGCGTGCGAGCTTTTCAGCTATCACCAGCATGAGGCGGCGATACATAATGACGCGCAGTGAAGGTTCGACGATGCTTGCGATTTCGCGCTGAATGTCGCCAAAGGGAACGACGTAGATACGGGCAAGGCCACCTGTGCGCGCGAGGACCTGGCCTATTTCAAGCACCAGGTGCTCGCTTTCGCTGCCTGTCTGGGGACGGCCAGAAAAGTGGAGCCCCAAGACGACTGAGCCGCGCTTGATCATGCGAAAGCTTGCTACGGGCGAATCGATGCCTGATGACAGCAATGAGACGGTTTTGCCCGAACTACCCGATGGCAGCCCGCCAATTCCTTTGATTTTGAGTGTCGAAATATAAGTAGAACCGCCCACAATCTTGATGCTAATCAAAACATCGGGGTTTTTCATACGCACACTGGCACCTTCGTCGATGGTCGCTGCCAAAACGTAGGCACCGACCTCGCGGCTGATGTCCATGCTGTTCTTGGGATAATCAGTAGCCGACCTGCGTGATTCCACTTTGAAGGTGTAGGCACCTTGAGCAGGAGCTGCTTCACGACAGGCCTTCAAGGCGACCTCGCAAATGTGCTCCCAGTCGCGGTCGATCTTATAGGCAATGGCAACCGCTGTGACCCCGGGTACCTGCGCCAGCAGATGGGCGCACTCCCCCGCTTTTTCAGGGTCATGGACGACTACCGTAAGTGAACCTGCGATACGTTTGACCTGACCGGTGGCGATGTCGCTTGCTTTCAGGCAGGCCTCGAGGTTGTCGCGCAGACGCTTTTCGAACACAGAGCGATTGCGACCCTTCAGGGCAAGCTCATGAAAGGAAATGAAGCAGACGGTTATGGGATTTTTTGAATCGTGACTCATGCGAGTCCCCTGCTAACGTGAGGGGCGGGTCTAGCCCAGCATGTCGTGTGCGCTTGCAGAATCAACTTCAGCGGCCTGTGCGAGGCTTGCTGCAAAGTCTTCGCCTTCGTTGACGGCAGACAGAGCGCCGGTTTCAGCCTGTGGACGCAGAGGCGTGACGGCTTTTTCTTCTTCAGTAACCAGAGGAGCTTCTGGGGATACGTCACCGCGGGCGATTTCGTCCATGGCAAGCGCCAGAGGCTTTGCGCTGGTCAGCTTTGCGATCTCGCTGGTGGCCATGGCGGAAAGGGCCTGCTCGCGCACACCGTGAACCATGTCATTGATTTGACAGGCACGCTTTGCAGAAAGCGTGCAGAGGGTGAATTTCGAATCGACTTTGTCGAGTAGCTGATCGATTTCAGGGTTAACGATTGACATAAAGTAGGCTCCTGTTTAATGTTTCGTGTTTATCTTGATTCTTCAGCCTGGATGATGGCTGCCAGTTCGGCGGTCGCGACATCCAGATCATCATTTACAATCTGATAATTATAGCGCATTTTCTGCGCAATTTCATGTTCGGCAAGCGCAATGCGGCCGTCGATTTGTTCTGGTGTTTCGGTTCCGCGTGCGCTGAGGCGCTGACGCAGGGTATCGATGCTGGGAGGCTCGATAAAGATTGCTATGGCTTCTGGCATGAGCTCGAGGACTTGAAAGGCTCCTTGCGTGTCGATTTCGAGAAAGACACTGCGACCGGCATCCAAGTGCTCTTGCACGGGTGCGCGCGGTGTCCCGTAGTATTTGCCCGCGTGGACGCGCGCCCATTCGAGCAAACCATCACCAGCGTCAATCCAGTCTTCGAACTGTTTGACGCTGACAAAGTGATAGTCGACACCGTCGACCTCACTGCCGCGCGGCGCGCGCGTTGTGGCAGAAAGCGACAGCCAGGCTTCGGGATGCATTTTAAGAACACGCTGCAAAAGGGTGCCTTTACCGACACCCGATGGCCCTGATACTATGAATAATTGAGCGGTGATAGTTTTGCAGTTCTGCTAACGAGCGAGCTTGCGTCGAGTCGCGAGGCGCGTCAGCTTTAGGACAGAAGCTCGATGAGCTCTGTGCGCTGACGGGAACCCAGACCTTGCACCTTGCGCGTTTCTGCGATACCGATTTCAGTCAAGACAGACTGAGCGCGAGCCTTGCCATAGCCCGGGAGTGATTCCAGCAGGGTTACCACTTTCATGCGTGCCACAACAGGATCGTCTGCCCTGTTCATAACCTCGATGAAGCTGACTTTGCCTTCCTTCAAGTCGCGGCGCAAATCAGCGCGCGCGCGTCTTGCTGCAGCAGCTTTTTCTAGGTACTCTTTGCGTTGTTCGTCGCTCAGCTTGGGCAGTGCCATCCTAGTTCCCCCTTAATAAACGCTACAAAAGGTATACGACGCGAGCAGGTCGGTCGCATTGAAAACAAAACGTGATTTCATTCGGACTGTAAGTATAACACTAGCACGCAGCGATTTTATGAAATTGTCAGGGTAATATCGCCCAAGGATGAGAGGGCTTGCGAGCACATATCCCCAGCTAGAATGACGATTGGTGACGCAGAGATTGGGCTCCAGGTGTGCGCTGCTAGGTGGCGGCGGCAGCAAGTCGCTCCGCACGATCCGCCGCAATAAGAGCTTCGCTCAGGTCTTTGAGCTCCCCACCCATGAGGATGGTGTTATAGGAGCCGCTCCAGCCAATGCGGTGATCGGTCACGCGGTCCTGAGGTCCATTGTAGGTACGAATCTTTTCGCTGCGGTCACCAGAACCAATCTGTGACAGGCGTTGCTCACCCAGCTCTGCCTGTTGACGAGCTAGCTCCTGCTCGTACAGGCGGGCGCGCAAGACCTTCATGGCAGCTTCGCGGTTTTGCAGCTGTGACTTTTGGTTTTGTGACTGAACCACCAGTCCCGTGGGCTCATGGGTAATGCGCACCGCACTGTCGGTAGTATTAACACTTTGTCCACCCGGCCCGCTTGAGCGATAAACATCAATACGCAGGTCGTTAGGGTTGATTTCTATTTCTACGTCTTCTGCTTCAGGCAGGACAGCCACCGTAGCCGTCGAGGTATGAATGCGTCCCTGGGTCTCTGTTTTTGGAACCCGCTGCACGCGGTGCACGCCTGATTCAAACTTCATGATTGAATAGACACTGTCGCCCTTGACGCGAAATGACACGTCTTTAAAGCCACCAGAATCTGAAGCTGACGAATCGAGCTCGCTCACCTTCCAGCCGCGCGATTCGCAGTATCTGACATACATGCGATAGAGGTCACCAGCAAATATATTAGCCTCGTCACCACCGGCACCACCACGGATCTCGACGATAATGTCCTTTTCGTCATTGGGGTCTTGAGGAATCAGCAGGTACTTGATTTCTTCAGCAAGCTCCTCTTCACGCGCGTTCAAACTTTTGAGCTCTTCGGCAGCCATGTCTTTCAGGTCTGGGTCGCTCTCCTCCGTCAACATAATTTTAGCCTCGGCGATGCCGTCCGCTGTCTTGATATATTCTTTTGACAGCGTGGCGAGATTGGTCATCTGACGATGTTCACGGGCAAGGCGGGTGTATTCGGTCTGGTTAGAGAGGATTTCAGGGTCGCCCATCTTTTCGCCCAGTTTTTCGTAGGTCTGGAGTATATTTTCTAGTTTCTCGCGCACGAGAGGTCCTTTCATTGGGGTCGTATAGTGCCGCTGACCCGCGTTTGTTTTGCGAATTTGCAGCCATGTAATGGTATCATTTTTGTGTATAGGCTAACGAGGGGAAGGATTATAATGCCAGAGGCTCCCTACAAAATTCTCGTCGTCGATGATGAGGTCTCGATTACCGAATTTGTACAGTATAACTTGAAAAAAGAAGGTTACGAAGTGACGGTGGCACATGATGGTGCGACGGCTTTGGAGCTTTTTGCGGCCGGTGATTTTTCGCTGGTACTGCTTGATATTATGATGCCCGACATCAATGGCTATGAGGTTTGCAAGAAACTGCGCCTGACAAGCCAGGTTCCCGTCATGTTTTTGAGTGCACGCGACACTGAAATCGACAAGGTCGTCGGTCTTGAAATTGGCGGCGACGATTATTTAACGAAGCCCTTTGGCGTCCGTGAGTTGACCGCACGCGTGAAGGCGCTTTTGCGTCGCAGCTCTTTTGAAGGAACGAGCGAGGACACAAACACCATCAGTGTTGCAGGCATTACTCTGGATCAGTCTGCCCATCATGCCTCGAGCGCGAGTGGACCTATTGACTTGACGCCGCGTGAGTTTGAGCTGCTGAACTGTTTGATGCAGAGATCTGGCAAGGTTTTGAGCCGCGAGCAGCTGCTGCGCGATGCCTGGGGCTGGGAATATCTGGTCGAGACCAAAACCGTTGACACCCACGTTAAACGTCTGCGCGACAAGCTGGAGTCTGCAGGACTTGACCCCAATGTTATCGAGACCGTCCGTGGTTACGGATACCGCTTCAAGGCAGATTCCTAGTTTGAGCGTCTGCTTGCTGCGAGCCTGGTCAGAAGGGCTCTAAATCATGGCCCTGCCCCGTAACTCCATACGTTATCGCATGCGCAGTAGCGCGCGTGCTGCTGCCCTACTGCTTGCCTGCGCCATTGCGCTTGCTGGTGTCATCATCCTGATAGTCGAAGGTCAGAGCGGACTGATTGTCCACATGCTGATTTCTACCGCTGTGGGCATCCTGGTGATGTGGCTTATCACGGGTCGTTCGACCACCATTATTGACCGCGATTTGAACGCCATCACTGAAAAGGTACGCGAATACAATCGCGGCAATAAGTCTGCTCGTGTCTGGGGCTCTAACATTGCAGAACTGCGCAGCCTTAGCGAACAGATTAATCGCATGGCAGATGAAGCTGAAGAAGCCCTGACCTTAGTGCGTTCAGAACATGCGCGTGAATCGGGCTTTATATCTGATGTGTCACACGAGCTGCGTACACCTTTGGCCTCGATTAGCGGCACAGCAGAGACCTTACTGCTGGATGGCGACATGGATGAAGAAGACCGTGTACGTTTCTTGAATACAATTATTTTCGAAGCAAATCGCATGACGCGTCTAGCTAATGACCTCCTGACCTTGCAGCGCA
>WRBW01000029.1 GCA_009784345.1 Coriobacteriia bacterium
AGAGGGTCTGCTTCGGTGCTTTGCACACAAAGATCCCTCGCAATGAGTCGGGGGTTACCTCAAAGACTTTGCGCTCGGGAAGTTGAGGGGGCCAAAAAGGTCTTGGGAGTGAGTCGAGTAAGCATGAGGCTATTGCCATTATTTTTGCCCCGTGGATTGTTGTCACTTCTCCACAGTTTCTGTTTGCTTGTTAGAATAGGTGCATGTTGGAGGAGCACAAAACACAAAGCACGAAATATTCTAAGGTCACCATCATTGGTGCTGGTCTTGCTGGTAGCGAGGCTGCCCTGCAATTGGCAGATAGGGGAGTACCCGTCAAGCTTTTTGAGATGAGGCCAGCGGTTAGCTCTCCTGCGCACCACACAGCTTTATGCGCAGAACTGGTCTGCTCTAACAGCTTGAAAAGTAATGAAGAAAGTACGGCTGCAGGTACGCTCAAAAAGGAGCTGATCCTTCTGGGCAGCAGACTCCTTGCGTTTGCCTATGAGCATCGGGTGCCGGCAGGCGGTGCCTTGGCTGTTGACCGCGAGGCCTTTGCCGGGGCGGTGACAGCGTGTATTGAGGCACATCCCCTCATTGAGTTTATTCGCGAGGAGTGTACTACGCTTGATGATGCAGAGCCTGTTATTGTGGCGGCTGGACCCCTGGCTTCAGATGGTCTTGCTGCACAGCTTCGCGACATTACCGGCGATGAATCACTTGCCTTTTATGATGCTGCAGCCCCCATAATGAGTCGAGAATCTTTAGATATGAGCAAGGTTTTTGCCGCCTCACGCTACGGCAAGGGTGACGGCGATGACTACTTGAATTGTGCCCTTAACGAAGAGGAATATGAACGCTTCTATCATGCTCTCATTTCTGCTGCCCGGGTGACAGAAAAAGACTTCGAGCAAAAAGAGCTCTTCCATGCCTGCCAACCGGTCGAAGAAATCGCGCGCAAGGGCTATGATGCCCTGCGCTTTGGTGCCATGAAGCCGGTCGGGATAGATGATCCGCGCACCGGGCGCTATCCTTTTGCGCTGGTGCAGCTGCGTAAGGAAACATCAGCAGGAGAGCTCTATAACCTCGTCGGTTTTCAAACTAACTTGCGCTTCGGCGAACAAAAAAAGGTCTTTTCCCTTATCCCGGGACTCGAACAGGCAGAAATCGTGCGCTACGGTGTCATGCATCGCAATACCTTTGTTGACGCGCCACGAGTCATGCAGCCCAATTTTGCTCTGAGCGCCAGACCTAACATTTTCCTCGCAGGGCAAATTTGCGGCACGGAGGGCTATCTCGAGGCCGTGGGCTCTGGTCTCATGTGCGCTCTTAATGTGTACTCACAGATACAGTCAGGCCTACCGCCGCGGTTTATGCCCTTTGTGCTGCCCTTGCGTCTGCCGCCTGAAAGTGTTTTGGGGGCACTGTTTAACTACAGCTTTGACCCCAGTGTTAAAGATTATCAGCCCATGCATGTGAACTACGGCCTCATGCCGCCTTTCGATGAGCGCATCAAAAACAAGCGTGAGCGCTACAGAGCCTACTCGAAGCGCGCACAAGCAGCTGTGAGCACTTGGGTCGACCAGCACGCAGACAGGCTCTATAACCGTGGCTGATCATTCAGGCAAGCAAAAGCCACCCCTCTATCCAGAATTTGAAGCAGCGCGAGATCGCTTCATCTCTGCGCTGACGCTGGTGCAAAATAAATCAGAAAAGACTGCTCAGTCTTATCGCAGCGACCTTGATGTGTACTACCGCTGGGCTCAGCGAGGAAAGCTCGATCCCCTGACCGTTCAGTACCGTCAACTTCGGCGCTACCTTGCTGAACAAAGCTCTGCACAGTATGCCCGCTCAACCATTGCCAGGCGTCTGTCGACCCTGCGCAGTTTCTTTCATTTTTTGCAACAGGAGGGTTCGGTCGACAGCAATCCCGCGACTCTTTTGCAGACACCAAAAAAAGAAAAGATGCTCCCGCACACACTCAGTCAGACAGAGATGGACGCACTCCTCGAAATATCTGACACTAATACCCCAGAAGGCATGCGCGACACGGCCTTGCTGGAGCTGCTGTATGCAAGCGGTGGACGCGTCAGCGAAATCGCGGGTCTGCGCACAGAAGACCTAAAGCTCGACCAGGGAATCGTCCGTATCGAAGGCAAGGGTGGCAAAGACCGCTACGTGCCTCTGCACGGACTCGCCATTAGAAAGCTAGAGAACTACCTTGCATCTGCTCGCCCGGTCTTTGCGGCAAAAGTTCCGTCCACGGAGCTTGTTTTTCTGTCCAGTCGCGGAAATCCGCTCTCTGCTGATGCCATCAGGCGCATCGTGAAAAAGAGTGCCCTGCTTGCGGGCATCACGCGTCCTGTCAGTCCCCACAGCTTTCGCCATAGCTTTGCCAGCGACCTGTTAAACAATGGCGCAGACTTGCGCAGTGTTCAGGAGCTTTTGGGGCATGCCAATTTGTCGACGACGCAAATCTATACTCACCTATCGGCAAAGCGTCTGCAATCGATTCACGAACAGGCCCACCCGCGCTCATAATATTCAGCAAATGCACACAAGGTCTACCCAGTACATCTAGCTAGTGCCCAATTGCTACCGTATAGGGATTAATGCTGCTCATACGGGGAATGAGCCTCTGTGCATGTTAAGATTTGTAGTTGAACTTTGACCCCAAAAAGAGGCATTTTGGGGCGCTATTGAGTGAAGGGAAGACAATGACAAAGGTAAAATTCCTCTCGGGAGAATTCGTCCCTATGGAGATGCACAAAGTGCGCATGGTGCAAAAGGTGAACCTCAAGCCCGTTGAAGATCGTCTTCGTGCGATGGATGAAGCTGGCTATAATACTTTTCTGCTGAAAAATCGTGACATCTATCTGGACATGTTGACAGACAGTGGCGTCAACGCCATGAGCGATAACCAGTACGCCGCCATGCTGCAGGCTGATGACAGCTATGCCGGTTCAGAAACCTACTATCGTCTGGAAAAGACCCTGCAAGACATGTTTGATGTCAAATACTTCCTGCCAGCACACCAAGGTCGCGCTGCAGAAAACATCATCTCGCAAATCATGGTTCGCGAGGGTTCGACCGTTCTGATGAACTATCACTTTACTACCTCGAAGGCTCACATCGGTCTGCGCGGCGGTGCCGTCGAAGAAATCATCATCGACGAGGGCCTGGTCATCACCAGTGACCACCCTTTCAAGGGCAATATGGACATCGGCAAGCTTGAAGAAGCCATTGCCCGTCTGGGTCGTGAAAACATTGCCTACGTACGCCTCGAGGCAGGAACCAACCTCATTGGTGGGCAACCAATCTCGATGGAAAATATGCGCACGGTGTCGCGTATTTGTCGCGAACACGGTATTCCGACGGTCTTTGACGCAAGCCTGCTTGCAGACAACCTTTACTTCATCAAAACACGCGAGGCTGAATTTGCTGACAAAGACCTGCGCGAAGTCACCCGCGAAATGGGTCGCCTCATGGACGTCACCTACTTTAGTGGTCGCAAGCTCGGCTTTGCCCGCGGTGGCGGAATACTAACCAGTGATGAGACGCTTTTCCATAAGATGCGTGAACTGATTCCACTGTATGAAGGCTTTCTGACCTACGGCGGTATGTCAGTGCGTGAAATGGAAGCCATGTCTGTTGGCATGGAAGAAACACTCGACCTTGACGTCATCAGTCAGACACCTATCTTTGTCGAAGCCTTCACCGAAGAGCTCCAGGCAAAGGGTGTCCCTGTCGTCACACCTCCGGGCGGATTGGGCTGCCACGTTGATGCTTCAGCTTTCTGCGACCACCTGCCGCAGGAACAATACCCCGCAGGTGCCCTTGCAGCAGCACTCTTTATCGCAAGTGGCGTACGCGCCATGGAACGCGGCACCATGAGCGAAGAACGCCGCCCCGATGGCACAGAGCCGCTAGCAGAAATGGAACTGGTGCGCCTCGCACTGCCACGCCGCGTCTTTACCCTGTCACAGGTCAAATACGCAGCTGACCGTCTGGCCTGGCTGTACCAGAACCGCGAACTCATCGGAGGTCTGACCTTTGTCGAAGAGCCCAGCGTGCTGCGCTTCTTCTTTGGACGCCTCGGTGCAACCAGCGACTGGCCCGAAACTCTGGCAAAAGCCTTCAGGCGTGACTTTGGCGACAGCCTCTAGTTTCGCTTGCAAGGTTTAAGATAAAAAAGAAGGAGAGAGAAAGATGAAAAGGACTATGGCAAGCATGCGTACTTTGCTGCTGGCTCTGATCCTCGTTCTGGCCCTGGGAACCCTCGTTGCCTGCAATGACAGCGATACTCCTGAAGCCACGACGGGAACAGAAACCACCGCAAGTGCCGATCCTATCACTATCGGGATCATACAAATTGTTGAACACCCCGCCCTTGACGCTGCTCGCGAAGGCTTTATTGCCGGCATGGCAGATGCAGGCTTCATTGATGGCGAAAATGTCATCTTTGACTACCAAAATGCCCAGGGTGACCACAATACGCTCTCGACTATTGCGGACCGCTTTGTCAGCCGTGACGTCGACATGGTCCTTGCCATCGCGACTCCTTCAGCACAGGCCATTGCCGCGCGCACTACGACGATTCCCATCCTGGGTACGGCCATCACCAGCTATGAGCGCGCAGAACTGGTATACAGTAATGAAGAGCCCGGCGGAAACATCACGGGTACGACGGATATGAATCCTGTCGCTGACCAGCTGCAGTTGATGGTCAATCTCGTCCCTGATGTACAGACGGTCGGCTTGATCTACAGCTCGCAAGAAGCAAATTCGGTCTACCAGATTGAAATCGCCAAAAAGGCCCTTGAAGAAATGGGTCTTGACTATGAAGAGCGCACCGTTGAAAACACCAATGAGGTGCAGCAAGCCATGGCATCACTGGTTCGCAGCGTCGACGCGATTTACATCCCCACTGACAACGTCCTGGCATCAGCCATGGCCATCGTAGGGGACGTCGCAAACACGGCAGGGGTTCCCACCATCTGCGGCGAAGCTAACATGGTGAATTCGGGCGGCTTTGCCACCATGGGTATCGATTACTATGAACTGGGTCGCAAGACGGCAGAAATGGCCGTGCGTGTCCTGAATGGTGCTGACCCCGGAACCATGCCGATAGAAACGGTCGCCGGCGAACAGGTCACCATTAACGAAGAAAGCCTGCAGCTGCTGGGGCTGACCGTACCCGAGCGTTATCAGGGCTACATCGTAGCAGTTGAGCCTGCGGAGTAAGGGCTCCATTAATGGACGTACTCCGCCGCATCTGCTGCAGCGAGAGTACGAAATAATACGGACGTGATGCGTCCCTGAGGTATGAAATATAGGTAGCGATTTTTATGGCAAACATTTTGGCAGGAGCTATAGGACTGGGGCTTATTTGGGGTATTGTGACTCTGGGTATTTTCATTTCTTTTCGCGTGCTGAACATGCCAGACCTCAGCGTCGAGGGCTCGATAGTCACCGGCGCTGCGGTGGCTGCCATGTTGATTATCGGGGGGGCGCATCCGCTGCTTGCCGTTGGCGGGGCGACCCTGGCAGGTGCTTTGGCAGGTACCATCACGGGGTTTTTACATACGCGGCTTAAAATACCGGCCTTGCTTTCAGGTATTTTGACCATGACGGCGCTTTATTCAATCAATATTCGCATCATGGATGGTCGCCCCAATGTGCCTCTTTTGCGTCAAGACACCTTGCTGACACCCTTAATTGACCTGGGGCTCACGCGCGATCATGCCATTATCATCATCGCGGTTATCGCCGTTATCCTAGTTATCGCCTTCCAGCGCTGGTTTTTGACGACGGAGTTCGGCAGCGCCCTGCGTGCCACCGGCAATAACCCGCACATGTCTGCAGCGCAAGGTATTAACACCAATACGATGAAGCTTGTCGGGCTTGCCTTTGCTAATGCACTGGTGGGGCTTGCCGGTGGGCTCTTGGTGCAGTATCAGGGCTTTGTCGATGTGCAGATGGGCATCGGTGCCATTGTTATTGGTCTGGCTTCGCTGATCATCGGTGAGGTCATCTTTGGACGCAAGACGCTGCTGCGTGGCATGATTGCCGTTGTGTTGGGTGCGATTGTCTATCGCATCATTATCGCGCTCGTGCTCGAAGCCGGTATGGCTGCGACTGATTTGCGCCTCTTTACGGCCATCACCGTTGCCATTGCCCTGTGGCTGCCCCATGCGCGCGACCAAATCGATGCGATTTCACGCCGCGTCAAGCACCGCAAAAACAGCTTTGGGCAGTCTGATTATTCGGGACTGGCGTCTGCATCAAGTGCTGCAGCGACTGATGCACGCACTGCTAACAAGAGCAAAAAGACCAGATCAAGGGGTGACCACTAATGCTCGCTCTCAATAAGTTAAACGTCACCTTCAACGCCGGCACGGTAAACGAGGTCCACGCCCTCAAAGACTGCGGACTCTTTCTGGAAGAGGGCGATTTCGTCGTCGTCATTGGCGGCAACGGCAGCGGCAAGTCGACCATGCTCAACAGCATCGCAGGCACCTACATGCCCGACAGCGGCCGCATGGTGCTCGACAACAAGGACATCACCTTCATGCCCGAACATGTCCGGGCAAAATATGTCGGGCGCGTCTTTCAAGACCCCATGCGCGGCACAGCCCCTGACATGACGATAGAAGAAAACCTTGCGCTTGCACAGCGTCGCGGTAAAATGCGCAGCTTCCGCAGGGGCATGAAGGCGGCGGAGCGCGCCCATTTCCGCGAGATCTTGTCGCACCTCGATTTGGGGCTTGAGGATCGTCTGTCAACGCGCATTGGTCTGCTTTCAGGCGGGCAACGCCAGGCAATCACCTTGCTGATGGCGACTCTTGAAAAGCCAAAGATCTTGCTGCTTGATGAGCACACGGCAGCACTGGACCCAAAGACTGCGGCCAAAGTGCTTGAAATATCAGTGCGCCTGATTGAAGAGGGCTATTTGACAACGCTGATGGTGACGCACAATATGGCTGATGCCATCACTTTTGGTAACCGCCTGGTTTTGATGCGCGAAGGTGAAGTCATCTTTGAGGCCACAGGGCAGCAGAAGGCCAACTTGACCGTACCAGAATTAGTTGACAAATTTATATCAGCAGGAGTCGAGGTACTAGTCTAGAGGGCTCTAGTTCGCTATCTTAGATGCATGGCGTTACCATCACTTACGAATAGCTCTGATCAAGCTCAATCAGAATCCATCGTAACAATACCCAATTTGATTACTTTTGGGCGATTGTTGCTGGTTCCGCTCGTCTTTGTTTTGATAGTTGGCGGCAATCACAACTGGCTTGCCTTTGCGCTCTTTGCCCTTGCCGGCTTGACAGACTTTCTTGATGGCTACATTGCAAGAAAAACTAACACGGTCACAGAATTTGGTAAAGCCATCGATCCTTTGGTCGACCGCCTGCTGCTTGCCTGCGGTGTTATTGCGCTCTTCATTGTAGGAAAGTTGCCGCTGTGGGTACTGGTCTTTATTGTCATGCGTGATCTCTTCTTGCTGTCGGGACTCGCATCGGTGCGCCACATCATTCCAGTCGAGATAAAAATTCGGATGGTAGGTAAAATAACAACGACCTTCTTGCTGGTTGGTTTTGCGGGACTCATCACGGGTGTGGGGCATGTGTCGCAGGGCCTGGGATGGACGCACTCCACCGCTTTTCCTGGCTTTTCTGGAGACCCTTACTATCTGTGGATTTGGATAATCTATGCGGGGCTCGTTTTTTCGTTTATAACTCTGATAACCTATATCTATGACGGTATGGCCCTTTTAAAATCGACGAAGCAAGGACCATGAAGTGGGCAGCATGAAGCTGAGTGATCAGGAACTCCTAAAGCGCGTCTTATATGACGGACGCCATGAAGATGCGAACTCGCAATTAGATCAAGCCGCCGCAAGTCGCGAGACGGCCTTGCAGCTTCGTGAAGATGCTCTTGAAGTCGAAAAAATGCGCAAGGCACGGACGCGCAGGTTCTGGCAGTGGAGTGTGCCGGTAGCCCTTGTTGTGCTCTTGCTGGGTGGCGCTGTTGCCTACGACTACTTTGGTTCCTGGGGGACGATTCACCGCAATGTCCAAATAATTGGTCTCGACGTTGGCGGAAAGACCAAAGAAGAGGCGAAGCTCTATCTGGAGGAAAATCTCGACGGCTTTGTGCAGACACCCGTTGTGGTCCGTTACGAGCGTGACCCAGAAGACGATGACCTTGAAGAGGCCGATGACGCAGAAGATATTTCCTGGGAAATACTGGCTTCTGACATCGGGCTGAGCTTTGACACGACAGAAGCGGTCGAACACGCCTTTGCCTTTGGCCGGGCACACAGTATTTTTGAATCCCTGCAGGAACGTTTCCTGTCATATTTCGAACCGCAACATATAGACGTCAAGTCAGATGCTGATGACGAACGCGCTACTGAAACCTTTGCCATGATACGTGCGGTAGCCAATGTCGAGCCCAGCGATTCTCACGTCGGTTTCGATGCCGGTCAATTCGTGATGAAAAGTGGTAGTGACGGCCTGGCACTTGATGAGCGTCAGCTGACGGTGCTCATGGCTGATGCTGTTTTGGCGCGCCATTTTGAAATCGTGGCACCCATTGACGTGTCACCCCGTGATATTGACGATGAAAACGCTGCGCGCGCAGCAGCGACAGCCAATGCAGCGCGCTCAGGACCGGTTGAAGTTACCTACAATGACAGTCACTGGACCTTTGAGCCTTCGGCCATTGGCGATTTGATTAGCTTCTCGCGTTCTGATGAGCTCGACGAAGATGATACGATTATCTATTCAGACGAGCCAACGCCGACGGCAGAGGTCGTGCTAGAGACCATTATTCCGCTCAAGCGCGTGCAAGATCAGGTCGTTTCGCGCCTTGGTGCAGATGTGGGCAAAGCTCCGGTTAATGCACGCTTTTCAGTCAGCAATGGGGAAGTCGTCATCCATCCGTCTGAAACGGGATCAGGAGTTGACGCTCAGCAACTGGCTCATGATTTCGCCTTTGCCGCCATGCAAGCTGATGCGGCTGCACGCCGCGTCGAGGTAAGCCTCAATGAAATACGTCCCAGCCGCACAACTGAAGACGCGCAGGCCATGGGCATTCGCGAACGCGTAGCGACCTACACCACGAATTTCTCTGCAGGCAATGCACCCCGCGTGAACAATATTCAGCTGATAGCTCGCATCCTGGATGGCACCATCATTGCACCCGGCGAAGAGTTCTCTTTTAACGGAGTCACCGGTCAGCGCACCGCTGCTCGAGGCTTCCAGGAAGCTGGCGCCATCATACGCGGCGAGATGTCCACAGCAGTTGGCGGCGGCATCTGTCAGGTTTCAACGACCCTCTTTAATGCCACCATGATGGCTGGCCTCAACATTACCCAGCGCATCAACCACTCGACCTTCCTGTCTGCCTATCCGCCTGGCCGCGACGCAACCGTTGCCTGGGGCGGACCAGATTTTCGTTTCATAAACTCGCACGACAACTACATCATGATTTCGACCGCGAGCTCCAATTCTTCGGTGACTATATCCTTTTTTGGTATCGACCCGGGCTACACGGTAGACATTCGCACCGGCGAGTTTAGGCGCAACAACTTCAATACGCGCGAAATCAGAGACAACACCTTGCCCTATGGCAGACGCGTCGTCGAGACCTCAGGCCAGCGTGGCGGTACGGTCAACGTTGTGTACACGGTGCGCAAGGGCGACAGCGTCGTGCGCGAGCAGACTTTCACCAGCCGCTACCGCACGGTTGACGAGGTCATCCGCATCGGCACAAAGCGCGATCAAGCCCCTGCAGCAGAGGCCCCTGCCGCGTCACCCGAAGCACCTGCCAATGATTAGGCAAGGCCAGGGGGAGTTTGTCCATGTCAACCATGTTTAATCCAGCTGTCGAGGCAGCAAGTCGCGACCATATAGAATCGGCTCAAGCAGAGGGTCTGTGCCGCTTGCTACCGCGTCTCTATGCGGCCGTGCCGAGCTATCGCGAAAAGCTTGATGGGGCAGGTATCAACCCTGGGGATCTGAGCTCTTTAGATGACTTGCAGCATCTGCCCTTCACGCTCAAAGACGACCTGCGCGCGGCCTATCCCTATAAGATGTTTGCCGTTCCAACGCGTGACATCGTGCGTATTCATGCTTCCAGCGGCACGACGGGCTCTATTTCTGTCGTAGGTTACACGCGCAAGGATATTCGAGACTGGTCTGAATGTGTCGCACGATCGCTTGTTGCAGCAGGTGCAGGACCAGATGATTTTTTACATATTGCCTATGGCTACGGTCTTTTTACCGGAGGCCTGGGGCTTCATTACGGGGCAGAGTACCTAGGTGCAAGCGTCATCCCAATTTCTGGTGGAAATACGCGTCGCCAGGTGCAGTTCTTGCGCGACTTGATGCCTACTGGTGGCCTTGCCTGCACACCCAGTTACGCAGCACTACTTGCTGAGTCTGCTTTGCTCGAAGGTACTGATTTGACCCAATTGCCTCTGCGTTTTGGCATCTTTGGTGCAGAACCCTGGAGCGAGAACATGCGTAAATCTCTTGAGGCTTCACTGGGAATTGATGCCTATGACATCTACGGACTTTCAGAAATCATGGGACCCGGTGTCGCCTTTGAGTGCCGTGAAAAAGCTGGTTTGCATGTCAACGAAGATCAGTTCATCGTTGAAATTGTCGACAAAGACACAAAGCTCCCAGTACCAGAAGGTGCTTACGGCGAGCTCGTTTTTACCACCATCGCGAAAGAGGGGATACCTCTTTTGCGCTATAACACGCACGACATAACCCGCATCATCCCAGGTGCCTGTGCCTGTGGACGTACTCACAAGCGTATAGAGCGCATAACAGGACGCAGCGATGACATGATAATTGTACGCGGCGTCAATGTTTACCCCAGCCAGATAGAGCAGGTCCTGTTGAGCTTTGAGGGCAAGCTTGCCCCGCACTATCAAGTGGTGTTGACGCGTGAAGCAGCCCTTGATGCCATGGAGGTCAGGGTAGAGCTTGCGCCTAGCTTTGATTTTGATGAGATCAGGGCGCTAGAACAGCTGACCCAGCAGGTACGCCGCGCTATTGCAGAGGCGCTCATGGTTCGGGTTAAGATGACCATCGTCGAGCCAAACTCGATTGCACGCAGTGAGGGCAAAGCGGTTCGACTAATTGATAATCGCTGATTGATGGGGCGTTTACTCCGTCAAGAAAATAGTGAGCAGAAGAAGAGTAGAGGAGGCCTAGATGGCACAGCAGCTGTCAGTTTTTTTAGAAAATGCACCGGGGCGCCTAAATGAAATGGCGCGCGTTTTGGGTGAAACACAGGTGAACATGCATGCCTTATTTGTGGCAGATACCAATGACTTTGGCGTGGCTCGCATAATTTGTGACCGGACAGAAGATGCGGCGGCGGCCTTGCGCGACGCAGGCTTTTCTGTGACAACAACTGACGTGGTGGCGGTCGAGATTCCCGATACGCCCGGTGCCTTGGGTAAGCTTTTTGAAGCTATTGCTGCAGCTGAAGTCGACATTAGCTACTGCTACTGTGTCGTTGACCCCACGACGAAAAAGGCGGTCAGCTTCTGCCGCTTCAAGACGCCTAACGCACAGGCCGTTATTGAAGAAGCCGGCTTCAGAATTTTTGGGGACAATGTATTCCATTCTTAAGATAAGTGCACAAAGGCGCTGGCGCAGCCTGCTTTCGCTGCTTCTGGCAGCCCTGATGCTTGCAACGACGCTTGTGCCGCTAACGGGACAGGCACAGGTCTTGCCGCAAGATCAGCTTGACGGGCAGGCCTGGTCAGAGTTTGGTGTCCAGGCAGAGCTCATGCCTGATGTCACGATGGCGGCTGGTGCGCTTGTGACGGGTGACGGGCGCGTGTTGTGGTCGCGCAATATTGATGAGCATCGCGCACCTGCTTCTATTACTAAAATTATGACGGCAATTCTTGCCTTCGAGCACTTGCAGGCGGGTCAAGAGTTGACGATGCCACCAATGCGGCTTGAGCCTGCAGAATCGCGTGCCTTTCTGCGTGAGGGCGACATACTGACGCGCGAGCAATTGATTGAATCGCTTCTCATTGTGTCGGGAAACGATGCGGCACAGGCAATTGCACAAATCGTTGCTGACGATATTCCGAGCTTTGTGAAATTGATGAATGAGCGCGCCGTCGAACTGGGGATGAATGACTCTCACTTTCATGATGCCTCGGGTCTCGATTTCCCCGATCAGTACACGACAGCTCGCGATTTAGCTACTTTGGCACGTTTTGCTATGACGAAGCCGGAGTTTCGCGAGGTCGTAGGTTCGATAGAGACAAGCTTTACCACGAACAGACGCCATCACGATTTGCACAATACCAATATCTTGCTGCAATCCTACAATGGTGCTACCGGTATTAAAACCGGGCGCACAACAGGTGCTGGCTTTAGCGTCATCGTTTCGGCAGAGCGTAACGGACTCGAGCTCTATGCGATTGTCTTAGGAACGGGCGCCGACTTGACCCGCTTTTTTGAGGCGCGGCGACTGCTGGACTGTGGCTTTACGCATTACCGCGAGAAAAAGCTTGCCCTCGAGAGCACGGTCGTGGGCGCCGCCCAGGTGACTAATTTTCCCGATAAGACGGTGCAGGTTGCCGTGGCACAAGATGTGAGCCTGCCCGTCCTCGACGTTGCGGGCACTATCGACCAGCACATCGAAATCAACACAACCAGGTCCCCGGTCAGACGCGGAGATGAACTGGGCTTTATGACCTTTACCCAGCGCGACCGCCTGATTGCGCGCGTGCCTCTCATCGCAACGCAGGAAGTCAACGACCCCTTCTTTTTGGTCCAGTGGTACTATAACGCCGTTATTGCCTGGCGCAATCGCGGTCAATAGTCCTTTTTGATAGGGCAAAAAAGCGAGAGAGCGCAGCAGAGCGCTGCCTGCTCGCGTATAATATTTTTCTCGCTATTGCCGCGTGTGTGTGACGTGAAATGAATGTGCAACGTATAATAGTACGCGACTCTTTTTAGATTTTTAATGAAAGGCATGTGGATGAGCAAAGAAATTGAACCCAAAAAGACCGTTTTGCACGAAGAGCATGCTGCTCTTGGTGCGACCATGGCACCCTTTGCAGGCTTCGAGATGCCTATTCAGTATCAGGGTATCGTCGAAGAGCATCTTGCGACGCGTGAATCAGCTGGCATTTTTGATGTTTCACACATGGCAACCCTGCGCGTTCGGGGGGAAGGCACCTGGGATTTCTTGCAAAAGATGCTGACTAATGATCTGGCAAAGATTGAAGAGGTCGGTGCTGCCCAGTACACGCTCATGCTCGACACTGAAGGTCACATCATCGATGACTTGATTGTCTATCATACCGGCGCTGAATTCATGCTGATTGTAAACGCCAGCAATGCTCAAGGTGACCTCGAGTGGCTGACCCAGCACTGTCCCGAAGATGTCGAAATCTATGACGAAACAGAAAGAACGGCCATCATTGCCGTTCAAGGACCTGAATCCCTGAAAGTCATCAAAGAACTTGCAGATGATGATGAATGGGAGGCACCAAAGCGCTTCCATATAGCGCCACTTGTCATGGTGGGCGGTGCCACAATGCTTGTGGCGCGTACCGGCTACACGGGCGAGGACGGCGTCGAGCTCATCATGCATAAAGAGGATGCTGCAGCCGTATGGCGCGCACTTATGTCTTTTGAAGAGGTAAACCCTGTGGGCTTAGGTGCGCGTGACACCCTGCGCCTCGAGATGGGATACCATCTGTACGGAAACGACATGGATCGCACGCGCAACCCCATCGAGGCGGGGCTTGGCTGGGTATGCCCGAAGGCTAAAGAAGGCTACGTCGGTGCAAAAGCTGTCGCTGCTGCCCGCGAAGAGGGCGTTGCAGAAAAGCTCGTCTATCTAAAAGTCACCGGCGGCATTCCCCGCGAAGGCTATCCGGTCATGGATGGTGATAAGCAAGTCGGTGTTGTGGCCAGTGGATCACACTCACCATCACTGGGTATCGGGGTAGCAACTGCCTACGTTCCCGCAGAGCTCGCAGGCCTCGGAACAAAGCTCGAAATAGCGATTAGAAAAAGAAAAGCACAGGCTGAAGTAGTCAAGCCGCCTTTTTACGTCAAAGAGGATTAGGAGACCGCACTATGCGTTTTATCGAACATCAATCACTTGATGCTGCGTATTTCTTTGCAATTGAGGATTACATTGTCCACAACAAGGCTCTCGAGGACCCGGTCATCATGTTGTGGCAAACCAAGCCCACCATTATGCTGGGTCAATACCAAATAGCAGAAGCTGAAGTCGACATGCCCCGGGCGCTTGATGCCGGTGTCGAGCTGGTGCGCAGACCCAGCGGTGGGGGAACCATCTTTACCGACGAGGGCACCGTGCTTTTGAGTCTGCTGCTGCCGCAGCGCCTGATTCCCTCAGGCTTTGATAAGTTCCCACAAAAGCGTGCCCGCGCGGAATTCGTTGACATTCTTTGCTCAGCCCTAAACCAGATGGGAGTCCCGGCAAAACCCGAAGGTCGCAACGACATCGTGGTCGATGGTCGGAAAATCTCTGGTATGGCGCAACATGTGCATCAGGGTCGTAGCTGCACCCACGGCTCACTGCTCTTTGATGCAGATATCGAGCTTTTGTCGACCCTCCTGCGCGTCGACGAAGAAAAGTTTCGCACAAAGGCCGTCAAGTCAGTGCAGGGTCGCGTCGTCAACATTAAAGAATTTGCTGCAGCTGCTGGCAACGAAGAGCTGAGCACACTTGACACAGCAAGCTTTGTTGCACAGCTGAAAGAGGTCCTGTACCAGGCAACAGATGCCAAAGAATACCAGTTGACCGAAGATGACATTGCGCAGGTTGATGCCATCTATGCAGAAAAATACGGCAATCCCGAATGGGCGCGCCGCCACACGCCCCACTTTACCATTCACGCCACAAAGCGCTTTCCGGCAGGCAAGCTTGATGTCTTTGTGGACGTCTTCAAGGGCGCGGTCAAAGCATGCTCCATCCACGGTGACTTCATGGGCTCTGCTCCCATGGGCGATCTCGAGCTGCAGTTCGTCGGCCTGAACTTTGGTCGCGACGAGTTTCGCGAGGTCCTTGATGCCATGAATCTCTCGCCCTATTTGGGCGAGCTCAAGGCATCAGAGTTCCTTTCCTGCATCTTTGAATAAACACCTTGTGTGAGTGCGTCCATGAACCACAATATCCCCGTTGCCACGCAGCCGGCAGCCTTAAGAAAGCCCGACTGGCTGCGCGTCTCACGCAGCTCGAGTCCTGCGCAAAGCGAGGTCGAAGGCCTGCTCAAAGAGCTGGGGCTCAATACCGTGTGCAGGGAAGCCAATTGTCCTAACTATTCGGACTGCTTTTCGCGCAAAACAGC
>WRBW01000030.1 GCA_009784345.1 Coriobacteriia bacterium
TCCCGTGCACCCCATCAACTCCGTTGTTGGGGGCTTTACGGCGCAGCCTGACCACATGACCTTGCAGGTCTTTGCAGCGCGTCTGCGTGCTGCCATTAAGGATGCTGTTGCGACTGTCGACCTTTTTGCTCGCAGCGACATCTTTGACTTTCACCCCGGTCGCGAGAAGCTCGCACTGCAATCACCCAATGGCTATGCCGTCTTGTCAGACAGCGTGGAGGTCAAGACTCATGCCACGAGGTCTGGTCAGACTCTGCCGGTTGAAAATTATCATGATTTCATTCGGGAGTTGCCCACACCAGAAGCAGGAAATGCAAAGTTCTCATTTTTGCAAGACGGTGAGCCCTTCATGGTGGGTGCTTTAGCCCGCGTGAACAGCAATTGGGATACTTTGATGCCGGCAGCAGCTGGTGCAGCAGAGGCTGCCGCAAAGGCCAGTGGCATCGAAAAGGGAGCAGATAACCCCTATCTGAACAATGTCTGCCAAGCCGTCGAAATAGTTGATGCCCTGCAGCGCTGTGCGGCATTGTGCGAGAAGCTTGCTGCAAGCTATGATGTTGGCGCAGGAGACGTGGCGCCTCCTGTTAAGATTGAGCTTAAAGAGGCCATAGGTTACGCTGCCAGCGAAGCGCCGCGTGGGACCTTGTACTACTCGATTGGTCTTGATGAGGCGGGCTTTGTCACTTCAGGTGACGTCATTACGCCAACGGCGCAAAACCTTGCCTGCATCGAGGCTGACCTGCGCACGCTTGCGCCGCTGCTTGATGATATGCCCCAAGAGGACATGATTACTTTCATTGAGAAGCTCATACGGGCTTATGATCCTTGCTTATCCTGCGCCGTCCATTAGCAGGCCGCACCAGACAGGCCCACTCAGTGTCGAATTGAAAAAACCGTTTGCTCACGTAGCTTAGTACGCAGCGCAAACGGTTTTTCCTAATTCTCCTTGATTGGTCCAGTCTGGAGCACCCTGTAAAAAGGGGACTGTAAAGCCCCTTTTTCTAGGTAGTCCTTAATGACCGTCGTGGTCGTCGCAGTCGTTGCGCAGTTCCTGTAGTTGGAAGAGGTTCATGTTGCGCCCTTGGGACAAGGTCTCAAGCGTCTCGTCGAGATCCAGCAGCTCGAAACCTTCAATGGTTTCAGTTGTAGGTATCGACAGTGTCAAAGGCTCAACGGCTGCAATAGGCTCAGTAGCTGCAACTGGTAGGGGATTCGCGGTGATGCGAATGCTGTTGCCAAAGTTTACGACAGCGCCCGTTACCGTCGATGTCATGCGGATATTACCGCCGACCACCGTGAAAGTGTAGGGGCCATTAGCACCGTTAAAGGTCTGGCCATTGATGATCATAACAGCACCTGTAGTGCCATTTGCTGGTGCAATAGTCCAGCTGGCGCGATTATTCGAACCTCTATCGAGATTGATGCGCATATTTCCAGCCGGTGCTCTTGATGCAATGCTGATGTCGGTAAAGTAATGATGTAAAATCTGTGCAGCACTACGGCCTTCGCGTGCTTGCTGCATGGCGCCATTTTGCGACTTACCTAAGCCATGTCCCCAGCCTGTACCATTAAAGACAAACTGCGAACTTGCAAGGTTGCGCGTGCCTGGTGTTGCAATGCTAAAGTTTGAACTTCTGGTGCCCAGGCGAATCCGTACGTTATCAGCATTGCTGATGGTAGTGCTCGTCCCGTTATTCCAGGTCACGGTCATGGAACGGTTCCAGCCATTTGCTCGCACTGTTGTAATGCGCGTGGCAAAGGTGGCTCCAGCGGGAAGTGCGCCACCACGACGAATAGCATTGGCAACTTCAGTACCTGTCATAGTCACGCTCCAGGTGTGGCCTGCGTGCCCAGACCTACCACAGAAGGGGTCAGCGACGCTACGCAAGTGGCTTACTCTCGACACCCAGACGTCTTCCGAATTGGCCGTACGGTCACCATTACAGGCCGAATAGAAGGCGCGGGCAATGTTTCCGGCACTGTCCAGAATAATACTGTTTCCAGTCGAATTGACGGCAGTGTTTGAAACGGGGTTTTCGAGATTGGTAACTACGCTGCCTGCTCTCCAGTTTGCCTCATTGGCAAAGCGTGAGTGACCGCCGTAAACCTGGAAAGACACCGTCGATGACACACCATTAGTTACCGGCCGTCCTGGTCCTATCGTGCTGTTAAGCGCGAAGGAGCGTGCAGCAATAGCCTGCGCCTCCACGGCAGTTCGAACGCCAGCAGAGGTAGGAATCTCTCGAGGAACAACACCAAACAGGTAGTGCTGCATGGGAAGCTCATTGACCAGTCTCAACTGGTTGCCGACGGCAGTCAGCTCTAAAGTACCCCGATAGCGCACAAATCTAAAGGGATTAGTCGGTAGGGGGGGGCCACTTTGATCCATGACGGTCAGCAGACCATCGGGATTCCCAACGGCCGGCGGACGAGCACGATTCACGGTAACCGTATAAATGCGATCATGCGTGGGTGAGGGTGCAGCTGCACTAAAGGCACCTCTTACTCTGAACTGAACCGTTGCTGACCCACCCTGAGCAACACTGACTGTCCGCGAGTGTGTTCCTTGATTACCCGCAGGCCAGGCTGCCGTGGTGCCAGTGCGCGAAGATACAAGGGCGCGAGGTCTCTCTGCCCCCATAGTAAGGATTACGCTCGCGCGATCATGGGGAATGTTCAGCGTGTAGGCATCGACTGCGCGATTAAAACTGCGGTTAAAGGAGCCGGCGTTTGCACGTATACTATTGGCCCACGTATTGTTGCAGGCTCTGCCAATGCGCACGGTGTAAGTGCGAATATTCCTGTTGCGGTCACGAACCGCAATCTGCAGACGACGTTCTTGGGCGCGATTAACGTCAACATTGATGCGATTATTGGCGCGAGCTCCGGTGCGCCACCCTGACCAACGACCGTTATTCCAGGTGCCATTGGGTTGCATGGTGTCGATGCGGTGCCTGACGGCTTGGTTCCCATTGCGAGCAGGTTGCAAGGTGACGCGCCCGCGATCTTGGTGCAAATTAATTCGGTAGTTGTTGTTATTGGGCACAAAGCGTTGTGCAAGGTTGGTTCCTGCCGTCGGTACCGTCAAGTTGCGCAAACGATTAGCAGCGGTATTGCGCGCACGTGCTTCAGCCTCCACCGGCCCCAGCGACACTACTCCAGCAGGCGTCGGCACATATAAAGGCACAGCGCCCATCACCATGGGCACCATGAGAGCAGCCACAAACAAGGTGGCTGTGGAAATTTTTCTGAAATTCATGACACACCTTCCTCAATCCGAGTAAGGTCATTGTATACAGGACTTGTCTCACATATAAGTGTATCTCAATTGTGTCGATTAAGTGTAAAAGACTTGTAAACAAATCGCAATCTAGATTCAAAAATTGCGCAAATCTAATCCTAATTTCGCATAAAAAAGGGCGGAGAAGGACTTTCATCCATTCTCCGCCACAAAACTCTTCGCTGACAGCAACTAGGCTTCGCCGCAACGCTCTTTCAGGTAAGCATAGTAGGCATCAACATCTTCTTGCGCTTCAACCAGCAGGTGCTCGTTCCCGGGCTTGAAGAGGTGCTTGAAGCGTCCCTGCATCTCTAAAAACTCCGTCACCGGCTTGAGACCCTGACGAGTCTTTGCCGGCATGGTCATCTTCCAGTCACCATTTTCAACCTCAAACAGTGGCCAGAATCCGGTGTCAACCGCACTGCGGCCAACAATGGTTGTCTGGTCTAGTCCGTGACGCCAGCCGCGCGGACAGGGTGCCAATATATTCAGGAAAGCGAATCCTTCAGTAGCAAAGGCTTTTTCTGCCTTGCTGACAAGGTCCTTCCAATATCCAACGGATGCTTGAGCCACATAGGGTATGTGATGCGCCGCCATAATAGAGGTCAAGTCCTTGCGCGCCGTCGATTTACCAGGGCGAATCGCACCAACCTCAGAAGTAGTGGCCCATGAGCCCTTGGGGGTAGCGCTACTACGCTGGATACCGGTGTTCATGTAGGCGCCGTTGTCGTAGCACACATATACCATGTCGTGACCACGCTCTGCCGCACCTGACAGTGCTTGCAATCCAATGTCGTAGGTCCCGCCGTCACCACCAATAGCCAAAAACTTAATCTCACGGTCGGGGTCAATCTTTCCAGCTCGCTTCATACCCTTGTAGACCGCTTCAACGCCAGCGATGTTAGCTGCAACATTTTCAAAGGCGTTGTGCATGTAGCTACACTTCCAGCTGCTAAAGGGATAAATTGTCGTTGAAACCTGAAGGCAGCTTGTCGCGACGCCACAGACGACATCGGCATCCGGTCCTGCCCCCATCATGACCTGTCTGACAGCAATGGACGCTCCGCAGCCTCCGCACAGACGATGTCCGCCAATCAGGCGCTCGGGGACCAGAGCGAGTTCTTTAATAGGTGTTGCCATGTTATTCTCCTCTCAATTCTGGTCTAGAGCTCGTAGGAACAAGGCCCAATGCCGAGGTAACGCGGCGTCATGTTGACACTGGTCGCGATACCATCACCGTCTACTTTCGTCAGGTCATCAAAGACCTGGTACATTTGCTCGAGCTTTACATCGTTTCCACCCAGGCCGTAAATGTAGTTGCGTACGGGCACGGTGACACCAGCATTAAAGAGTGCTGCAATCGTGTCCTTTGCAAGAGGCCCTGCAAGCGTGCTAAAGGTTTCGGCACGATCGAGCACCGCCACAGCCTTGACATGAGCAAGCGCTGCCCCAACATCTGCCAGCGGGAAAGGACGATAGGTGCGAATCTTCACGACGCCGACCTTTTCGCCACCTTCGCGCAAGCTTCGGGCAACGGCGCGGGCATTACCCGCGGCAGAGCCCATAACCACAATGGCGCGCTCAGCGTCTTCCATGCCCCAGCATTCGACGTGGTCATAGCTGCGACCCGTGATCTCTGCCCACTGGTCACCGACGCGCTTGATGACTTCAAGACCGCGATCCATGGCATCGCGCTGCGCCTTTTTGACCTTCATATAGGTCGGACCCAGGTTCGCAAAGGGACCGACGGTACGTGGCTCGCCAAACATCAGGGAATCGCGCGGACTATACTCACCAACAAATTCCTTGACCGTGGCATCTGCTGCAACGTCGCCGCGCATAATCGAGTGGCTGGTGATAAAACCATCAAGACAGCTCATCACCGGCAGCAGTAAGTCTTCAGAAACCGGTGTCGAAATAATCGTATTGTCGTATGCCTCCTGGGGGCTTTCTGCCAAGATCATGACCCAACCCGTGTCACGCGCACCCATGATGTCACTGTGATCGCCATGAATATTAATGGGCGCCGATAGGGCGCGGTTAACGTTAGCCATAACAATGGGCAGGCGCAGACCGCTTGCAATGTAGAGTTCTTCCCACATGTGGGCAAGGCCCTGGGCAGAAGTCGCCGTATAAGCGCGACCACCAGCGGCGGCTGCACCAATAGTTGCTGTCATGGCGCTGTGCTCAGATTCGGTGCAAACATACTCTGTTGCTACATCTCCGTCTGCAACCAGCTGGGCAAACTTCTCTACAATCGTCGTTTGTGGAGTAATAGGATAGGCACATAGTGCATCAGGTTCTACCTGGCGAAAGGCCTCGGTGACAAAGGTGTTTCCCGTAGCCGCAATAGTTGTCTGTTCGGTATATTTAATATGAGTCATAGCAGCTACGCCCCTTCCGTAATCTCAGGCTCAGCTTCAGCACTTTGCTCAGGCTCCAGATGATTGACATGTTCTGGAACCATCTTCAAGGCACCAAAGCGGCATTCATGTGGACACACTCCGCATCCTTTGCAATGGTTATAGTTGATACCGCATACTTTTTGATTTTCCATGATGACGGCCGTGTCAGCACAGTTGATCCAGCACATCATGCAGTTGGTGCAAATGGCAGGGTCCCACAGGGGCTTTTCATGTCTCCAGGCGCCCGTATAATAGGCGTCGGCATTTCCTGCTTCACCAACCATGCCAATGGGGTACTGATCAACGGTCCAGTTCTCGAAATCTTCAAGCGTCAAATCCGGGTCGATGCTGGTCGGACCAGACTTCACCCACTTTTGTGGGTCAGTGTTGGGATTATATTTGATGGGGCTCACTCTACCACCACCTCCTCATAGGCGCGGCGGACACTGTCTAGGTTTGCGTCAATCAGTGCCTGTGAAAACTTGCGCCCAAAGCTCAGCTCGAGCTGGCTCAGCACACTGTCAAGAGCTACAACGCCCGTAACCTTTGCCAAAGCTCCCACGATGGGCGTGTTGGGAATGTTGCGCTTAATAGTCTCAAGCGCAATCTCTGTCGCGGGAATAGTTGCTACACGCACGCTGTCTGCAACCTGTAGCACCTCACGAATCTCTGCAGAAGACTTCGTCGTGTTGACGATAACGGTGCCGTCTTCGCACAGTCCTTCGCACACGTCGACAACACCTATCAGCGTGTCATCTAGAACCACAATAATGTGCGGGAACTCGACATTGTTCGAAACTTCAATGGGGTCGTCAGAAAGCCGCGTAAAAGCCTTCAGCGGCGCTCCCATCCTCTCAGGTCCAAATTCGGGCATTGCCTGAAAGTACCTGCCTTCGGCTAGCGCGGACTCGGCCACGAGGTTAGCTGCCGTAACAGCCCCCTGTCCGGCTCGAGCATGCCAGCGAATCTCTGTCATCCGACCTTTGGTGTCATGTGACATAAACCCTCCTAACATTTCCTCATCATCTACGGACCGCCTGAAAACTCTTCCGCACTACCTGTTTCACAGATCCGCCCCTACGAAGAAACTATTTTATCTACACGCTTTCTGCATAAACACCCTTCCCATCGTAGCAAACCGTCAAGCGGTCACCAATTCTGGCGAAGTGTTGTAATCTGCCAGCTTGTGAGGTGTGCCCATGTCACGGCTACGAAGCGACAAATTGGTCGAACGGTCAGCCCGTTTTACTCCTTTACCTGTCGCATTAATAATGCGGAGCGCGTCCAATCACGCTAAAATAAAGCTCCGTGAAATATGCACCCCCATCACTGTTAGGATATGCTCGTGACTGAAGATAAAAGAGCCCTTTTTACCCTTACCCCCGCTGAATCAAAGAGACTTATTGCCAAAGCTGTTGCCGTCACCCCCGAGGTCACCGCTGCTATGAAATCAGGCATGATTGTCATTGGCGCCGGGACCACCAACGCCTTTGTGCTTGAAGAACTCACGGGCAAAAAGGTCGATGCGGCGTGCTATACCGCTGGCATCATAACGGCTGGTCGCCAATGTGTGACAGCAGCTGATATGCGCACAGCCCCTGCGGTCCTCATCGACGGCAGGCACGTCGACATGAGCTGGGAAGACGCGGTCGAAAAGATGACGGCTGGCGACGTCTTCATTAAAGGCGGCAATGCCATCGATCCAGAGCGTATTGTCGGTGTCATGATGGCTCACCCTGAAGGGGGCACCATCGGCAAGGCGCTACCGATATTGGTGGCGCGAGGCGTAAACCTCTTGTTGCCCGTTGGCCTTGAAAAGCTCATCCCCGACGTAAACCTCGCAGCACAAATCGCAGGCATCAACACCTTTGACAAGCGCATCGGCTTTTCAGTCGGCGTCATGCCGGTAAGCTACGGCCTGCCCATCACTGAAGAAGATGCGATTTTCACCCTCTTTGACTCGATTGCGGCGTTCTGCATTGGTGCCGGGGGCATCGGAGGCTCTGAAGGTTCGGTCACCTTGGTTACAGAAGGCCCCGAGGCAGATATTGATGCTCTGTTCGAACTGATTAAATCCATCAAGGGGGAGAAACCCTTGTCAGCCCATAAACAAAGGTGTTCTGCCTGTGCAAACCCTTGTGACTATCCGGGAAATAACTAAGATGACTCAAGACACAGACTTTTCTTTAGTGCATGAAAAGGCCTTGTTGCACACGCCAACCCTGCCAAAGCTCGGAAAGAATGCAGGCAAGGTCTATGACAGTATCGTCAAGCAAACGCGACAGGCACTCAAAAAGACAGGCTTCAAAGAGTTCATGCTGGGACTTTCAGGCGGCCTTGATTCTGCCATGGTGGCCTGCATCCTCGTAGATGCTCTGGCAGAAGATGGCATCAAACCCGCAGACATTCACGGGGTCATGCTGCCCTCACAGTGGACCTCCCAGCGCAGTATCGATGACGCACTCGAACTTGCCGACCGCCTCGGCATTTCAACCATGACCGTCGATATTACTGCAAGCTATGACGCTCTGGCAGCATCATTGGCACCTGCCTTCGAGGGCACAACACCTGATATAACCGAAGAAAACATGCAGGTGCGAATACGTGCTGTCACGCTTATGGCGCTGTCAAACAAATTTGGCTGGCTCGTCATCAATACCAGCAATTACAGCGAGACATCAACGGGTTACAGCACCCTGTACGGTGACACGATTGGGGCATTTGCTCCGCTGGCTCCGCTCTACAAGACCTGGGTCTATGAACTGGCGCAGTACCGCAATAAGTCTGCGCGCCTGGTTGGGGCCATTGAGCCTATTCCTGAATCTATTCTTGAGCGCGCACCTTCAGCAGAACTCAAAGAGGCGCAGACTGACTGTGCGGCCTTGGGGCGCTATGAGCACCTCGATGCGATGCTCTATGCGCTTGAAAAACGGCGCGTGCCGGCAGCGCGGGGTACTGCCTACAGCCCATCAAGTGCCGTGGCCGCTTCAGAAGCGATGTATGATTTGGGCTTTGATAAGGACTATTCAGAGGCCATTGTCGAGCGCGTCAGCAAGGCTGCCTATAAACGTAAGCTCGCAGGGCCGGGGGCTACGCTACCCAAACGCTACATTAAAAAAGGAGGCAAGTAAATGCCGATAACCCTCGTTGATTGCTTCGATATAGAAGGCCGCGGCAGTGTCGAGCTGACGTTGGTGCCGGTATCTGAAGCGCCTGTAGAGATCAGAGAGCTCGTCTATGCCACCTTGTATGAAGCACTCAAAGTGCCTCATGAGCCGGTCGAGCGCTGGTATGAACCCCAGCAAGAAGGACGCTTCCTGGTGGCCCGCCTTAAAGGGACGGGGCAGCTTCTGGGCACTTGTCGAATTATGCCGCGTGACACGCAATCACCTGAAGCTCAACAGATTCGACAGGTTGTGGTGACTAAGCTCAGTCAAGGTATGGGTATTGGACGTACTCTCATGCTTCAGGCAGAAAAAATAGCGGCCGCAGAGGGCTGCACAGAGATGTTTTTGTGGTCTCGCTATCCCGCCTATCGCTTCTATGAAAACCTCGGCTATCACTATACTTCTGAACCGTGGATTAGTGAATTAACGAAAATAGAGCATCGCAACATGACCAAGCAATTGTGATACACTCAATTCTGTTTGAAATTCGCTTTTCCAATCCCTAAGGAGGAACCATGCCGCAGCTCAATCGAGCCGACGTAAAGGTGCCCGCAGGAGTCCCTGCAGAGGCCCGTGAAACCTACATTGATAACTACCTGAAGGCTACCCAGGGAACAGGCCGTTTGATGCTCTTTGCCTGTGATCAAAAAATCGAACACCTGAATGATGACTTCTATGATGGTGGCGACCAAATTGATCTGGCAGACGCCGTGCCAGAGCATCTTTTCGAGATTGGTGACCAGGGTGTTATTGGAGTATGGGCAGGTCAGCGCGGTCTGGTTGCAGCTTATGCAGCAGACTATCCCGACATTAACTACCTGATAAAAGTTAACTCAAAGACGCATCTGATCAAGAAGGATCAAGACGATCCCTATTCACCACAGCTACACTCATTTGAGGCGATTCTTGAGCTCATCAACAACGGTGTAAATGTCGTGGGCATCGGCTACACCATCTACCTGGGTTCAGAGTACGAATCACAGATGATGGCAGAAGCAGGCGAGCTCATCGCACAAGCACACGCTGCAGGAATCATCGTCGTACTGTGGGTTTACCCCCGCGGCAAGGCAGTTCCAAACGAAAAGGATCCGCATCTTTTGGCTGGTGCCGCAGGTACCGCCCTGTGTCTGGGTGCAGACTTCGTCAAGGTCAACCCACCTGCAGCTGCAGCAGACGCTACACCAGCTGAACTGCTCAAGCAGGCCTCAAATGCAAGCGGCCGCTGCGGTCTGGTATGTGCAGGTGGCTCGACGGTAGACGCTGAAAGCTTCCTGACTCAGCTCTGGGAACAAATCCACATCGGTGGCGCACGCGGTAACGCAACGGGTCGCAACATTCACCAGCGCAGCCTCGATGAGGCCGTCCGTCTGACAAAGGCTATTAGCTGCCTGACACTTGCTGACGGTAGTGTTGAAGAGTCACTAGCTATTTTCAATGGCGACAAGGACTTTTCGCTCTAAAGCTGCTGGACGCACCATCTAAGCACTTATTTTCGAAAGGGGGATTGCTCACGTAGGTTTTGCTACGCTGCGCATCCTCCTTTCTTAATAAGCAGTCATCTTGCACGTCGATCAGCTTTAGAATCGAAAAGCGGCACAATGATTTTCAGAAATATTTTCTATTTCTAACCTAGGAGGCTCGCATGACCTACCCAGCCGTACCACCAAAGACTTTTACTCAGATGCAAGAACTGGGGCATGACCTCTTTGTCTCAGGTCTCATCTCTTCGCATGGCGGCAATGTCAGCATGCTCGACGACAGCGGCAAAAACATCTTCATCACCCGCAGTGGCTCTGCGCTCGGTAGGCTTCGCGATGGCGACATCGTCACAGTAGGCTATGACTACCCTGATAGCAACGAGGCGGCCCTTGCTGCAGACGCCGAAGCCTCGATAGAGCTCGTCGTGCACCGCGCCCTTTACCACGCTGTTCCCGAAACCTACGCCGTCGTACACGCCCATTCGCTTTTCACCACGCTCCTGTCGCTCAAGCAAGACAGCATCGAGCCCCTCGACAGCGAATCAAAGCACTTCATCCCATCGGTTCCCGTCCTTGACGTGGCAGAAACCATTGCGTCAGCCGAAGTCGCACGCCTTCTGCCCCAGGTAATCCTCGACACAGGATGCCCCATTGCCGTCGTGCGCGGTCACGGCCCCTTTGCAGTTGGCAGAACACTCGAAGAGGCCTGGCGCTACGTGTCCATCCTCGAAATGTCTTCGCGCATGATTCACGAATACCGTAGATAAAGTCAACTGATATAGCATAAAGCCGGGGAGCGCGTCCAAACCTCCCACAGCGAAAGTGAGGTGTGCGATGAGCGGTGAAATGAAGTGGAGTAAGTTGTTGCAGGCCCAGCGCCTGTCAGCAGAAGAACCCATTAGTCATGCTGAAAAACTCGAGTCCCGTTCAAAATTCGAAATCGACTATGAGCGCATTATCAACAGTGTCGTCTTTCGCCGCATGCAAGATAAGACACAGGTATTCCCCCTTGACCGTAGCGACTTTGTCAGAACACGCATGACTCACAGCCTCGAGACGGCAGCGGTTGCAAAGACCCTGGGGTCTCTGACGGTGCGCAAGCTCAAAAAGCGTCATAATGAGGGCAAAATAGCACTGGACGCAGATGACCTCGAGGCTATCAAGGCGATACCAGATGTATTGTCCTGCGCGGGCCTCATTCACGACATCGGCAACCCACCCTTTGGGCACTTTGGCGAAGCAGCCATTGGCAAGTGGTACTCGACAGAAGTGGGCGCACTCTCGCTGTCCTTTACCCCCACGGCGGGCGAGGCTGAAAGCAACTTGTCACAGGTGCTGGGTAGCAGTCTTAAGGACCTTGAATACTTCGATGGAAACGGTCAGGCATTGAGGGTGCTAACCAAAATCCATGTCGAAACCCATGGCTACGGCCTGAATCTAACGGCACCCGTATTGGGCTCGATGATAAAGTATCCAACAAGCGCGCATGATGTCGTTTCCCAGCAGAGCAAAAAGCGGACCTCTACTAATAAAAAAATGGGCTACACGGCTGCTGATGCTGATAGGTTTGACGCCATAGTTCAGCTGACCGGCAGTAGAGACTACCGACACCCTCTGGCCTTTTTGCTCGAGGCGGCCGACGACATAGCTTACCGAACCGCAGATATTGAAGACGCTTTCGAAAAAGGACTCTTTTCAGTGGATGCTCTGATTGAATTTTTCAATGAAGGTATCGAGCGCTATCAAGGCAAAAGTGATGATGGCTGTGTTTACACGACTCACGTTTTGGAAACCCTCATGAGTCTGCGCAGCAGATTGAGCGGGCATGCCAGCAGCATTGATTTTGATACTGACCTGCATGTCATGCGAACCTGGATTAACTACCTGCGCAGCATTCTCATAAACTCGGTCAGCTATTGCTTCAATAATAACTACCGCAAAATTATGTGTGGCAGCTATCCTGGTGACCTCTTCGAGGGAACCTTTCATGAGTACACCATGAAAATATTGGGAGAATTCGCCCGCAAGAAAATCTATCCTAGTCGCGACCTCATCAAGCTCGAGCTTGCAGCAGCAACGATACTTTCAGGCCTGCTTGATCGCTTTGTTCCGGCGGTGCTTTACCGACAATTTGATGATGGGTCAGATGTGTACAGTGCAGGTTTCACTGATGTCGACTCCTACAGTAGACTCTATGCGCTCATTCCAAAGAGCTACAAGTCAGCTTATGAGCGTGACCTTGATGCCTTTAGGGCAGCGGGGCATGACGCCCGTCAGGTCAGGGAATATGACCTTTACTTGCGCCTTATCATGGTGGCAGACTTCATAAGCGGCATGACTGATTCCTATGCAAAGACCTTGTACCAGGAGATCTCTGGCATGCACGACTACGTCAGCAGCTACTAGGGATGTAAGGACTTTGGGATCTGAATGGTGACGTTCTTACCACGACCACCACACCCTTCCCGAGCGCAAGGACTCTGGGATTCGGAAGCCTTCTTGCGAGGGATCTTTTGCTTTCAAGCAGTCAAACAGTGCTTCCTCATAATTCCTGAATATGAACTTTAATACTATTTATATAACTCGGGGCTTATCGTAGATAAGCCCCGAGTTATATAAATATATTCTTTCTGTTTTTGGCAGCTTTCGCTTTAGTGAGATCAGCGTTACGGCTCATCATTCAACCTTCTTGAGGTATTCTTCGAGCGCTAGGCGAATGATCATGGATTTGGTCATGGATTCCTCTTCGGCTCTTTTTTCAAGAGCCGCAAGGGTTTTGTCAGGTATTGTGATCGCAATCCTGTTCAGCTTTGTCATTATGTCTCCCTTCACAGCGAATGTGTACATAAGTGTAACATATGAGTGCAGCGCTGAAGCCACTGTAGTCACACTGCGCACGCCAGTTGACGAAGCACCCACATGATTATTCATGTTGTGCCGCGCTGAAAAAACGTTAGCTGTTTTTGAGTTATAATCGCAATCTCGACGCACTGCTAGCGACCTTCCCACACTTCCCGAGTGCAAGGACTTTGGGAAACGGAAGTCTTCTCACGAGGGATCTTTTGGTTTCAAACAGGTAAATTGTGCTTCCTCACTTTGCCTATGATTTTAACGGTTTTCTCATGGATTATTATGTGCGACGTAACTGGTCTTGTATAATGCGCATATATGACTATCGGAGGGAACTAGTTATGACGCGAAGAAGAATCACAACAGCGGTACTGTTCGTGGTAATGCTCACGATACCCACCGTACTCGGGGCCATACCCTTCAAGATCTACACCCCCGTAGGTGTAGTCTCAACTCAGGTACCTGAAGCACAAGCCCGTGCTCGTAATACAGCACAAAACAGACTTCGTGCCTTAAGAGTACCTACTAATCATGCAAACTTCACGCAAAGCTTTGGTCCTAATCGCCACGCCTACACTATTAACGTGCGTGAAAACATTGCGACCGTCGGCATCCAGCCCACACGCGGCAATGCACAACAGCGCGTCCGCCACGTCATTGACACCAGACGCGACAACGGCACCTGGAACAACGGTAGATGGACAGCCTGGAGAACAGGTAATCGCGCCAACAATCGCATTAACGTCGGGGTGGCACAAGGTCAAGAAAGACGTCTGCGTATTGCTGTTCGTGATCGTAGTGGAAACGTCAGAACCTACTCAGTCAACCTAAGACGTGCAAGCAACAACACTTTTGCTTCGGGACTCTTTCACAACACCGGCTCACTTGCAGGTGCCTTTAACCGCAATGCAGGGGCACACACCCTTAATCTACCGGCAGGCACCGGTGCGGTAACGGTAGGTAAGAACCGCGCACAAGCAAACGCTATGATGCGCTTCCAGGTCGGCAATGGTGCCTGGTCGGGGTGGCAAAGAGCGAACCTAAGACCACAGGTATCAGTAGCGCAAGGCGCAACCGTACCCGTAAGATTCCAGATCAGAGGTGCCTGGTCAGATGTAGCAGCGTCCCCTTTGCGTACCCGTCAGTATACGGTAAACGTCACAAGAGCGCGTCCTGTGGTTGCACCACCGGCACAAACACCTACGCCTCAGCCCCCAACCCCACCAGCAAATAATATCGTTACTACCACGGGCGGCTGGCAACATTTACCTGCTAACCCTTGGATGGAGTTTAATCTGGCCAGATCTGAGTTTCGCATTACCGGTACTGAGAGATGGGACCAAGCAGCAGAGCTCTTCAGGCTCGTAAACGAGCACAGAGCAGCCCACGGCCTAGAACCATTCATTCATAGCCCTGCTTTAAGCGCAGGGGCTGTGCAGCGAGCAGGTGATAATGCGGTGCACTTTTCGCATACACGTCCTAATGGGCATGACTCGACTACTCTTGGAATCGGTGGAGAAAATTTAGTGGGGGGGCTTCAAGCAGCTACAATTCTTGAAAGATGGAAGAATTCTCCCGGGCACAACGCTCGATTACTTCAAAACAACGAAGTACTAACTGGTCGAGGTGCCAAAGCATACGTAGGTCTTGCTGTATTTCAAACATCTGCCGGTGGCGCCAATGCAGTGCTAACTACATTGTACAGCTTCGAGGACTTGAGTGGTGGCGCTGTAGAAATAGGGACCGGAAGCCGCAGTGCAGTGCTTACTGTTCCGTGGGACAGGAATTACTTTCTAAATAATGGTGCGGCTAATAATTTTATTGAGTGGACTCCAGCATCTCTCGATCTGCTATGGGCTGCTGGGGTACGCCCATAGCAGATCGTAATAAGAGCGTACCACATAAGTTACACCAATGGTATGTTTTTATTTTTTGTAGTTGACATGATGAACACATAGCATCCTGTTTGAAGGATAAGGCTCCTAGCGTGTTCACTTCTTTGGGGTCGAGGTCACCCCGACAGTTAAAATGACCTCCTAGAACAATCTCGAAAAAGATCTAGGAGGTCACGTATGAAGAGTAGCAGATTCGACGCAATGGTGGAAA